>JALWDQ010000759.1:0-2762 GCA_027039625.1 Calditrichia bacterium
CAGTATCTCTCCCGGGAGGAACTCCGCAATCTTCAACTAACCCGATTGCAGCAGTTACTTTCTTTTGCTTATCGGGAGAGCGAGTACTACCATGAAGTGATGGAGCGTGTGGGATTCCACCCCGAAAAAATCACCGATGTTACCGATTTGCAGCAGTTACCTACCATCGATAAGCAGATTATTCGAGAGGAACTGGAGCGTATTTCCACCCTGGCGTTTCGCCAGCGGCGGGTAAAATACAACACGGGTGGTTCCACCGGTGTACCCATGCAATTCTACCTGCCGGCGGGGGTGGAAAAATCCCGGGCAGCGGCAGCCGCATTTCGCGGATATGGATGGTGGGGATATCGGCCCGGACTTCCCATTGCTTATTTCTGGAGCTCCCCTATCGATACCCAACGCGAAACGAACTGGAAGCAGCGCTTTTATCGATTCTTTGCCCGGGAACATTACTACGATGCCTACCGCATTCACGAATCACTATTGCTGGAAATGGTGGCATTTCTCCGTCACAAACCGGGTGCTTTTCTCAAAGGGTACCCTTCTTCCCTTACCATTCTGGCAAAGTTTATTTTAGAACGTGATCTGACAGTACCTCCGCCCGGGGCCGTATTTACCACCGGCGAAACGCTTTTTCCGGAACAGAGAAAATTAATGGAAGAGGCTTTTGGTACACCGGTAGCGGATTTTTACGGTAATCGAGAGACCAACACCATCATTTTTCAGTGTCCCGAAAGCGGTTTGTACCATGTGAATGACGAAAACGTGATTGTGGAGGTGGAACCGCTGCGCAGCCAGCCGGATTCGGGCTTGGGGGAATTAATTATTACCGACCTGGTGAATTACGCCACACCGTTTATCCGCTACCGAACAGGCGACCTGGTGCAACTTCCCCGTTCGGAGTGTCCCTGTGGCCGGGGATTACAGAGTGTGGAAAAAATTGTAGGACGGATGAATCAGGTACTGCAATTAAAAAATGGGCGGATAATTATTCCCAGTATTTTCCCCCATTTTTTCAAAGATTTTCCGTCGGTGGAGAAATTTCGCATCATCCAGGAAAATGCCGGGCAGGTACGGATTCAACTGGTAGTAAATGATATCTGGCAAGCAACACACGAAAAACAAATTATCGCCACATTGGGGAGGTTCCTGGGAGAAGAAATCGATTTAAATGTGGAACTGGTTGATGAAATCCCGCCTCTCAAATCCGGGAAAATAAGTTATGTAGTGGTTAAAAAACAATAATAGGGGATAGTATAGTGACAGGGATGTTACGAAAAAAACTTCGTCGGGTCGCTTACCGAAAATTTTATCGGGAAATCGGTAGATTACAGGAGTTCCGCCGCCAGTCCCCGGAAGCGATTCGAGATTACCAGTGGCGAAAGTTGCGGGAGATGGTGGAATACGCTTACCAGCATGTTCCATTTTACCGCAAACTGTATCGGGAGGCGGGATGGAAGCCCGGGGATTTACGCACACCGGATGATTTTCGGAAACTTCCTGTGGTAAACCGCGAAATGCTAATGAAAGCGGAAATTGCAGAGCGACTCACTGACATTCCGGGGGAGCGCAAATTTGCCGAAGAAGATGCCACTTCGGGTACCACAGGTACCCCTTTCCTGTTTTACAAAGATCGCCGTCTGGTGCGCCGGGAATTTTTGCTTTATAGCCTGCAAAAATTTGCTCTGGGCTGGAAACCCGGTGAGCGAGAACTGATTATCAAGGGTCGGCTGTACAGGGAGGATCGGGAGGATGCGCTGATGGAAGCGGATGATGAGCAAACCTATCGATTGAACGGATTTCGCATTACCCGGGAAGTAATTCCGGAACTGGTAGAATTTTTTCAAAGTAAGAACATCCGCTGGATTTACGGATATCCTACTCCCATTCGCCAATTGTGCCGCTTTGCCCGGGAGAGAAAGATGAATTTATCGGTGAAAACGATTATTACCATGGGAGAGGTGCTTACCCGCTCTATGCGCCGTCAACTGGAAGAGTGCTATTCTGCCAGGGTGTATCAGTTGTATGGTGCGGCAGAGGCCATGCACATGGCACACGAGTGCATCATGCGAGAAGGGATGCATGTGGACAGCGAACGCTACTATCTGGAAGTGCGCGGTAGAAAACAACCTTTCCAGGGGAGTGGTTCGCTGCTGATTACCGATTTGCTAAACCGGGTGATGCCGCTAATTCGCTACGAAATTGGCGATGAAGTGCAGTTCGCTTCCCACACCTGCGATTGTGGAGATAATACGCCACTTATTCGTTCGGTTAAGGGAAAACACACCGAAATTTTTCGCACTCCTTCCGGGCGAGAACTGAACCTGCACATTCTACTGGACGACATTTTTGCTGATATGAGTAATGAACTGGCAACGTTCCGTCTGGTACTGAAAAGCAAAAAACATATGGTTCTCTGGTTGGTGCCTTTTCATCATAACAATTCCAATAATTGGAAACCGGTTGTCGATAAGTTGAAGGAATATCTGGGGAAAGAGGTGCGCATCGATTGGAAAGTGGTCGATCATCTGGAACCGGAATTGTCCGGTAAGCACAAAAGTATCATCAGCAAAATCTGAATAATAGTGGTTGGGATTTTAGAAAGGGAGAACTGCACAAAATAAAACCACAGAAAACACAGAAACCACAGAGACCACAGAATGCAAATAACATACAATGGTAATCCGAACCTCCAGAAGGCATCGTCATAAATTTAACCACGAATGAAAAGCATTTATTTTTAACCACGAATCACACGAATA
>JALWDQ010000760.1:0-2759 GCA_027039625.1 Calditrichia bacterium
CCTCTTTTTTCTTGCTAATTTAGAAAAATAAAACCGATTTTTCCACCCTTTCCTGCGACTTTAAGAAATTTTTCTCTTCAATTTCGGAGAAATTCTGGAACAACTCCCCTTCCTGTCCCGAGAAAGGGGATTTATTTTAAACAGCCTCTGGTAAAGCTTCTTGCTGTTCTACCCGGGAAATTAACGAGCCAGAACGATTTTACGCACGGCTACCCGGTGTGCGGATTTCAGCACCACCAGATACACCCCGCTACTCCATCCCTCTGCCCGGAGGGGAATCTCATGCCTCCCGGCCTGGAAATGCGCGGGGGAGAGATGCCACACCTTTTTCCCTTGCACATCGAACACCTCTAACTGCACCACTTCCGCTCGCTGTAGTTCAAACACAATACGCGTGGTACCGTTGAAGGGATTGGGAAAACTCCCCACTAATTGAAAACGCTGCGGTGGGGTCGATTCCGGGTTTTCGGAAAGCCCCGTGACACCAAAATACGCCCGCCCGATCAGCGTCGTATCCAGAACAAAGGGATTGGGTTTCCCGTCCTGATAGCTGGCAATGAGCTGAGTACGTTGAATCTCGGCGCTGTCCACCGGATCCATCATATTCCAGCGGCGCAGCACATCTTTTTGCTGGTAAAAGAAACTGCTGCTGGCCTGATTGGCATACATGGTGTAAAAATAAAACATGGCGCGTGCTACGTTGCCTTTGTGGTCTTCCCGCGGCTCAAAAGCCGTGCCCATATCCAGTTCACTATATTCATCGATGTACTGGGTGGGGATGGTGGTTAAATAGTAATCCAGCCGGTACCAGCGATCGGTAAGTTGATCGGGGATTTCATCAAACGGGAGGCTACCGCGGTCGCTATTGACATCGATGCGGGTGGGGAAAAGATGGTGCAAATCGCTTTTTGCCTGCCCGGTGGCTCCCAGACTCTGGGGCCAGGTATGTTCGGTATTCAATCCCGCCTGGTAAGCCGTGGTGTGGGCATTGGGATCGTTGTAAGGAACATACACGGTGTAACCGGTGTACACGCAGGTTACGCTATTATTATGGTTATCGATAATGCCAAACATCACATCCCGCGCTGGGGTGTACCCCAGAGTCGAGGTGGGTTTATAGCGGGCTCGTAAACTATCCAGCAACTCCGAACCGGAAAGACCGGGGAATATGGTTTGTGCGCGAAGGGGCAAAACCATCAAAACCACCAGCAAAGAAACCTCCACCAACCTCCGGAGCAATCGAGTACTTTTTTGCAGGGACTCCTTCATCTTCGAATCAAATTTCCTTTGTTTTTTACCTCTGTGAATAAAATTAATTGCCCGGGAGTAATCCTCAAATTTTCTTCCGAATCACGCTCCCTTTAACGTCAATTTTACCCATTTACACAGGAATTAAACCCCGGCTCCCTATTTGCTCAATTCATGCGGTTGGGAAAAGGAAATCCGCCTTCCATTTCCATGGGCAAGCCAGGGTTAATATGGAATTGAACCCGTTTGTATTTCCTTAAAAAATAAGGGCGACAGAGGCGTTACCCTGCCGCCCTGAAATCGAATATAGTTTGCTCTATCGGGTGAGAATCATTTTCCGGGTAGCGGAGAAATTACCCGATTTCAACTGATAGAAATAAATTCCCGAGGGCAGTTGGCGTCCATTAAACACCAGAGTGTGAGACCCAGCGCTTTGTTTTTCGCTGAACCGATACACTTCTTGCCCCAGAATGTTGTACACGGTAAAGGTCACCTTTCCCGCCCGGGCAAGCTGGTAGCGAATCACCGTTTCCGGATTGAAAGGATTGGGATAGTTCTGCTCCAGTTCGTACCGCAGTGCTACCTGCGGATTTTCCTCGATGCCCGTACTAATCAGGTCGGAATAATAGCGCGGTAGAATCTGATAATTTTCAAAATAAGGGGCACTGTAATCGTATTGCGAACCAATTCCGACAACGGTAATGGGCCAGATGGGCTCAGGATTCCCGCCGATGTCGGTAGAACCTATCACGCGGAGGGTTAATTCTCCCGTTCCATCGGTAATGGTTACGTTGAAGGAGGTATCGGCCGGAGTAGAGTACCAGGGATCACTTCCTGCTGCCAGAGTCACGTTATCGATTTGAATCAACCGTCCCTCGAATTCCTCACCCATATCTTCAATATTCACATCGATGGGAGTTGGTAAGGGATTTCCGGTAGAAAGGATGGTGGCGGTGAAATCGGTAATCTCTACCTTCCCGTTATAGGCATCGATGGTTCCCACTACTTCCACGCTATCGCCTTCGCTGTACTGGGTGGTTCCCATGGTAAAATTAAAGGCGTTAATGCCCCCGGTTTCGTCCTGAAAATAAAAATCGTAGCGGGTGGTGGAAAAAATGCCACTGGCTACCGTGACCACCCCTCGCAACCGCGCCAGATGGTCCATGTGCAGCGGCAACCCATTGGTATCCAGCTGGGTGTGGAACATCCCAATGTCCGGAATACCCACCAGCACCTTTTTAATGGCAGAATAGGTCACCTGACCATTCCCCCAGGCATAAATCCAGTAAGTTAAGCTGGTGGCATTATCATATCCGCTTAGTGTCGCCGAATAATGTCCGCCTCCGGTATCGGTCATAAGCACGGAATCCAGGGTAGTGGAATCCAGATTGGTGAAATAATACAATTTCACCGAATCTACACTTCCGCTGGTCACCGACACATCGCAACTGATATCGATGGGCTGGTTGGCAGCAAACGGTTCATAAGTAATATTTTCGATGGTAGGCGCA
>JALWDQ010000761.1:0-2758 GCA_027039625.1 Calditrichia bacterium
TCGGGATGCCGTACACATGAAAAATTCTCCGGAACGACCCGAGCAAATCATTAACAGCGACATGCGCAGTAACCTGGAAGGCTTCGTTCGGGGATATCCCGGAACAAATTTCCCTGCCTGCGTAGAAGCGGTAGAAACGGCTATTGAGGAATTAAAAGACCCCCGAAATTTAAATCCAGCGTTGATTTTAACCAACCTCGCTATTAAACTTAACAGATTGATTCGTAAGTAAATTAACCAAGGAGGCCAGTATGCCTTCGGAACTGGTCGAAGTAAGTTTTAAAGGGAATCGCACTGCCATTTACATAAATCCCGCCGGACTTTCTCTAAAAATCGGAGATTACGTGATTGTGGAAGCCGAACGGGGCGAAGATCTGGGGGTGGTTTCGGCACTGGGACGGGTGGTCTCGCTCAAGGACTCCGGTGCCAATCCCCGCAACGTGATGCGCAAAGCGACCCCGGAGGACTTAAAGAAGCTGGAACAAAATCGCGTGGATGAAGAGCGGGCCTTCGAGGTGTGCAAGCGGAAAATTGTGAAACACAACCTGAACATGAAACTGGTGGATGTGGAATATCAGTTCGACCGCAATAAACTGAGCTTTTATTTCACGTCTGACCAGCGCGTGGATTTTCGTCAGCTGGTGCGCGACCTGGCAGCAAAGTATCGCACACGCATCGAGTTGCGGCAAATTGGCGTGCGAGACGAAGCCAAACGGCTGGGAGGCTACGGCACCTGCGGCTACAAACTATGCTGTGCTTCGTTCATGCGCGAATTCGAAACCATCACCACCCAGTACGCCAAAAACCAACTGTTGCCCATGAATCCCTCCAAGCTCTCCGGGGTGTGCGGACGGTTAAAATGCTGCCTGGCTTTCGAAAAGACCTTCTACCTGGAGGAACTGAAAAAATATCCTCCCATCGAATCCACTATTAAAACACCCCAGGGGGAAGGTGTGGTGGATAAAATCGATATTTTCCACAGTTTGGTCTATGTGCGTTTCCCCAATGAAGAAATCGAAAAATTCGAACTGGATGAGTTAAAACAAACCGAGTAACATCAGGGAGTTTTGCTTTGGAAAAGAAGAAATATCTAATCACCAGCGCATTGCCCTACGCCAATGGCCCGTTGCATCTGGGACACCTGGCGGGTGCTTACCTGCCCGGCGACATCTACGCCCGCTATTGCCGCCTGAAAAAACGGGACACGGTGTACATCTGTGGCACCGATGAGCATGGCGTACCCATCACCATCACTGCCGAAAAGGAAGGCAAAACCCCGCAGCAGGTGGTGGATTATTATCACGAAAATATCAAACGCAGTTTCCAGCGTTTCGGAATGAGCTTCGACAACTTTTCCCGCACCTCCCTGCCTATCCACCACCGCACCGCGCAGGATTTTTTCCTGAAGCTGCACCAGAAGGGCTACATGGAAAAGCGGGAGCAGGAGCAGTTTTACTGCGAGCACGACCACATGTTTCTGGCCGACCGCTACATCGAAGGTACCTGCCCTTACTGCGGTGCCCCCGGTGCCCGCGGCGATCAGTGCGAGAGCTGTGGGAAATGGCTGGAACCCACCCAGCTCATCGAACCGCGCTGTAAAATTTGCGGCAACCCACCGGTTCTGCGCAAAACCTTTCACTATTTCTTCAAACTCTCCCAATTCCAGCAAGCCCTCCAGGAATGGATTAACAGCAAAACCAACTGGCGCAGCAATGTGGTGAACTTCTGCAACAACTGGTTTAAAGAGGGACTGGAAGATCGAGCCGTTACCCGGGATTTAAGCTGGGGTGTACCCGTTCCCCTGAAAGATGCCCGGGACAAAGTGCTTTACGTCTGGTTCGAAGCACCCATTGGATACATTTCTTCTACCAAAGAATGGGCAGAAAAAACTGGCGATCCCGAGCGGTGGAAGGAGTACTGGCTGGATCCCGAAAACACCCGGCTGGTGCATTTCATTGGCAAAGATAATATCGTGTTTCATGCCATCATCTTCCCCGCCATGCTGATGGGTTACGGGGGTTACGTCCTGCCGGATAATGTTCCGGCGAACGAGTTCCTGAACATTAAAGGACTGAAATTTTCCACCAGTCGCGGGCTGGCGCTCTGGGTGGATGATGTGCTGGATCGCTACCCGGCGGATTCGCTGCGCTACACCCTGGCCATCAACATGCCCGAAACCCGCGATGCGGATTTCTCCTGGGAAGAATTCCAGGCAAAACACAACAACGAACTGGCAGACATCCTGGGCAATTTCATCAATCGCACCTTCACCTTTATTCGCAATTATTTTGGTGGGAAGCTCCCTGCCCGTGGCGAACTGGATGCGCTGGATCGGGAGCTGCTGCAAAAACTGGCTGAAGGGCGCGAGATGGTAGGCCGCCTGATTGACGAATTCCAATTCAAAGAAGCCACCCGCCAGTTCATGGATGTGGTCCGGTTCGCCAACAAATATTTCAACGACCAGCAACCCTGGAAGACGCGTAAGGAAAATCCCGAAAAATGCGCCACCACCCTCAACCTGTGCGCCCAAACCGCGTACTCCCTTGCTATTTTGATGAACCCCATACTTCCCTTCACTTCCCGGAAAATCTTCCAGATGCTGCGCATCGAAACGCCGCCGGAAGAAGCAAGCTGGGAGGAAATTGGGACGCTCCCATTATCCGATGGTCACGCCATTGGAAATATCGAGATTCTGTTCACCAAAATTAGCGACAAACAAATTCAGGCCGAACTGGACAAATTTCGTAAAATGCAGGAA
>JALWDQ010000762.1:0-2756 GCA_027039625.1 Calditrichia bacterium
GTGTTATGAAGTTAAATGGATTAGTGCTTAGTTTTTTTTGTTTGTTTGTTTTTATTTCATTTTTATATCCTCAAGATTTACCATTTGTCCTTGATGACCATACTATTGGTCTATGGCATCTTGATGAGGGAAGTGGAACAATTTTTTATGATTCATCACCGAATCATAATGATGGAACTATAGTTAATGCACAATGGACAAACTCTGGTAAATTCTCGAATGCAGTAGAATTTGATGGGGATGGGGACTATTTATTAATTCCTATATCAAATTCTCTAATCCCTTCAAACAATCAATTTACTATTGAAGAATGGATTTATTATGTACCAGGAAATCATAGTTATCATTTGTGGAGATACGGGACAAATACAGAATTTACAAGTGCTAAAATTGGAGGAGCTTCTGGGAAGATATTTGCAACTATAGGATTGGATGGAGTAAATTATGGTTATCTTGAATCGATAGATTCACTAAATGCTTATGAATGGTATCTTGTTTCTTTTTGTTATGATGGAACAAAAGCTTATTTGTTTGTAAATGGTGAATTACAAGATGAATTGGCTGTTTCTGGGAATTTAGATACGCCTGATGGACACATTTGGGTTGGAAGAAATGCATATGCCGCTAATCCAAAATATTTCAATGGAATCATAGATGAAATTAGAATCTCAGATATAGCTCGATATGTAGGTAATCCTCCAATATTTTCTTTATCTGATTCCCTCCAGGGCGCCGGCACCCAGTTCTGGGTGGATGTCCAGGTGGGCGATTCGCTCAACCCGGTTACCGACCTTTTCGGTGTCAGCTTCAGCTTGCATTATACAAATACCCAGTACATCGATGTAGTCACACCATACGCCTCCAATGTGCTACCTGGGAGTTTCATGGGCAGCAATACGGTATTCCTGCAATATGTAGATGATCCCAACGGTCAGGTGGATATCGGGATTACTCGCCAGGCGGGACAGGGTGGAGTAAGCGGTTATGGTTCGGTCGCCCGGATTCAGTTCAGCGCGGATCAAAATACACCTAATAATACCCCTGTTACCTTTACCATTGACAACATCACCGCCAACGATCCCAACGGTAATCCCATTCAGTTAGACCCGCAGGATGTGACCATTACCATCACCAGCATCATTGTCTGGCCGGGGGATGCTAATAACGACGGCATAGCCAATGTAGCGGATGTACTGCCTCTGGGTTTGTATTACAACCTTACAGGTCCGGCCCGGCCCAATGCCAGCCCCACTTGGACCGGCCAGATTTGCCCTCCGGGATGGAATCCCCAGAATGCGGCCTACGCCGATTGTAACGGAGATGGTACCATTAATGTAGCCGATGTGTTGCCCATAGGGTTAAACTACAACCAGACCCATAGCAAGAGCCAGTATATGCGGGAATGGCTGACCTTTGGCGATGAGGTGCCCACACCGCAGGTTAGATATACAGTCTATGATAAAGACCTGTATCCTACCACTCTCTCTGCCATTGGAGATGGAGAGAGCTTTTATCTGGGCTTTACTCTGGATCAGGCCAGGGATTTTGTGGGCGTCTCCTTTACTCTGGATTGGCGGGGTAACAGCGCTGATGCGGGTGGTATTATCATCGACCGTCAATTTGGGCAGAACGGTTTGCAGGTACAGAACGACTGGCAACCCTGCCTGCTGACCCTGCATCAGCCCTTGGAATCGCAACAGCGCTGTGAGTTTGGTTTTACTTTGAAGAGCTTTGATAAACCCTATGATGGCAGCGAGCTGGCTCTACTGAAATGCACCCGTACGGGAAATGGTGCGTTGAATCTGAAAATTACTGACCTAGTGGCGCTAGATTGGGAAGGGCATTATTACCAGGGTAGTTCACTAGTAAGTATCGGAGACAGCCAGGAACCGCTGGTGATTGGCAAGGATTTCAATCTGCGGAACTATCCTAATCCCTTTAATCCCACCACCACTATTCGCTTTGTACTGCCGAAAAGTGAGCGGGTGTGGTTGACGGTTTACAACGCTTTGGGTCAGCAGGTGGCCGAACTGGTCAATGACCAGCAGTTAACCGCCGGAGCGCATGAATACCGCTTTGATGCGTCTGATCTGGCCAATGGCCTCTATTTCTACCGTCTGCAGATTGGACATCAGATTGTAACAAAAAAGATGCTATTGATGAAATAATTGAGTAGAGGATAAAATGAAAATTAAACCTTTTTTATTTCTAAATTTTATCCTGTTTATAGCCGTTAATTGGGCGTATTGTTAATGTAGGTGATCCCAACCCGGTGAGTAATTTGATTGGAGTGTCATTTTTCATTTCCTGGGATGACACTTCGGTAATTGAGGGTGTCGATGCTTTGCCTGGTTCTTTTCTGGGAATGGGACCGATTTTTCTGAAACAGATCTACTCTGATCATATTGAAGTGGGTATTTCCAGTACTTCCGGAGGGCATAGCGGGCAGGGAAATATTGCTCAACTTTCGTTTCGAGTTAAAACGGATATTCAGGTATCACAAACGGTTCAGTTCACGATCAGTAATATCTCGGCCATCGATGCAGGTGGGAATTCCATTCAACTGGACCCGGTGGAAAACCCGGTCTCTATATTTTTACAGAAACCAGTTATTCAGGCTTCTATCTCTATACTGGCTTCCGATTCTTTGATAGGTCACCAGAATGGTTCTTTTAATATAGAGGTTGAAGTAGGAAATCCATTGCCTGTTACCGATCTGGTAGGAGTTTCGTTTCATTTGTCCTGGGACGATTCTG
>JALWDQ010000763.1:0-8583 GCA_027039625.1 Calditrichia bacterium
AGCAGCATATTGCACCAGTTCTCCGGGCGAGAAGCGTCCATCGAGAGCCAGGACATCGGTAACACCAAACTTGCCTTCGGTAAGCGTACCGGTTTTGTCGAAAATAATGGCTTCAATATGGCGTGCTGCCTCAAAAGCCACCCGGTTGCGAATCAACAGGCCGTTGCGGGCCGAAATAGCGGTGGAAACCGCCACTACCAGCGGTACGGCCAGACCCAGCGCGTGCGGGCAGGTAATCACCATCACCGTGACGGTTCGTTCCAGGGCAAAGGCAAAATCCCGATTCATGATAGCCAGCCACACGAACAGGGTAATGGCGCCACCACCAATGGCAATGAGCGTCAACCACAGGGCCGCCCGATTGGCCAGATCCTGCGTTTTCGATTTACTGGCCTGGGCTTTCCGCACCAGATCGATCACCTGAGACAGGAACGAATCCTTGCCGGTTTTCTGCACTTCCACGGTCAGGGAACCTTCCCCGTTAACCGCTCCGCCTATCACCGCATCCCCGGCTTTTTTACTCACCGGTTTCGATTCGCCGGTAAGCATGGCTTCGTTCACCGAAGACTGTCCTTCTACAACAATTCCGTCGGCAGGTATCTTCTCGCCCGGTTTCACCAGCACCCGATCGCCGGGATGCAGTTCTTCCAGCGGAACGTCTTGAATGCTGCCGTCTGCCAGGACTTTGTGAGCATCGGAAGGCATCAACTTCGCCAGCTCTTCCAGCGCCCGGGAGGCGCCCATCACCGATTTCATTTCGATCCAGTGCCCCAACAGCATGATGTCAATCAAGGTGGCCAGCTCCCAGAAGAAGGTTTTCCCACTCAGTCCGAACACCACCGCACTACTGTAAAAATAGGCTACGGAAATAGCCAACCCGATCAGGGTCATCATACCCGGTTGTTTGTTTTTCAATTCTTCATAAATTCCCTTCAGGAAGGGATAGCCCCCATAAAAGAAGACTGCTGAAGAGAAAAGAAAAGATAGAAAGATATCTCCCGGAAAGCGCAGGGCTTCTCCCAGACCCAGAAATTGCTGAATCATAGGAGACAACAACAAAATTGGGAGGGTAAGGATTAAAGAAATCCAGAAGCGCTTGCGGAAGTCGGCGACCATGTGGGCATGATGATCATGCCCACCACCATGGCAGCTATGGTCATGACCCTCCATTTCGTGATGCTCCCCATGACCATGGTGTTCTCCATGGCTCTGGTGTGCTTTATGACCTCCGTGATGGGAATGGTTGTGATGCTCGCAATTCTCGTCGTGGCAATCGTGGGAATGAGAATGGCCCTGGTGCATCTCTTCCTGAACCGTTTCCCCACCGACATGTTCATGCGATTTCATGATATTATCTCCTTTAATTTCATTATTATTGCCGCCCCTCCCTTGCCGGAACATCCAATTAAGATGTTAAATCCTGTTTCATCTTCAAGTATTCTTCGCGAGAAATTTCTCCCCGGGCATATCGTTTTTTTAACACACTTAGCGCATCATCAGGACGCTCGGGAGGAAACTCTTCTCTGCTCTGATTGGCATTCACCAGCCGAACCACTGCCCAGATAATCACCATTAAAAGAACGATCCAGAATAACCAGCCCAATCCCATCAATCCAAAACCACCCATTCCATTCATCATCCAAATCACCTCCTTAAAATGTTTATTATTATAGACTCTTAACCACAGCAAATAACTTTTTGCGGATTTCTTCCAAGGAAAGGAGCACCGTAACCCCGCGAGTACTCTTTCCGATTATTTTTCCTGTTTCAGTTCCCATTGTTCTCTCTCTTTCGTTCTACTCAATTAAATGGCAGGATTCGTGCCAGAACGGGGCTGTTTTCTTCAACCCATTATTATTACTGATGTTACAAAAACAGCCATGGGACGATGACCCACATTTGTTGTAGAATATTCTACAGGCATGGACAATATTCCATAGTGGCACAGCCATTAAAAAGGATTTGGGTTTCCCATGAATCTGGTTAGGAGTACTCCGGAAAGAGAATAGTTGGACTGTGCGAATTGGAGAAATATCCAATTTTTAAAAAGGAACTTTAAAAACACCACGCTCGTGGTATCTTCAGGGTAACTTGTTTTTAACACCTCTGGATGTTTAAATTGGATGCCGAAGCAATAATTTTTTGGGAATAACAACCTTCCCGGGAGGACGTGTATCATGGAAAAAACCAATCCGGACCAGGAAAAATATTATCGGGAACTGGAAGAATTTCTGCGAGAGGATTTACCGAAGATGAGCCGTGAAAACAAATTTGCGGCGTATGGTTATTTAATGGCATTTGCGGAAATGGGGTTTATCAGCGCGGAACATTTTGGAAAGCTGGCGAGAATGCTGGGAATTCCGGTGGAAGAACTGGATGAACTTTTGTTGTGAAATCACTCCGTTTTCCGAGTGATCTGCATTTTTCTGGAATTGATTTGAACATCATTAATTGGCGTTAAAACCACAGAGACCACAGAAGACACTGAAAACTGTTTAGAGCATCCGAACGGAATAGCATAGGGCATAGAGCATAGAGCATAGAGTATAGGGCATAGAGTGCTCAAATAGCTCCCGGAACGGGTCTGCCCATCCGCTTGTCCAAACGAACCCTTTGGAAGGTCCGCACGAGAAGGATGTTGGGCATAAAATGAAAGATTAAAAATGATGTAAATTTATTAATCGGGTTTGCTGGGTGATTGTAATTGATGTTCCACAGTGAAATGAGTAACATTCCTCAGGCAGGGTGAGAGGCCACGAACTGGCCGAAAGATTTTAACCACGAATCTCACGAATTGCCAAGAATGAAAAATAAATAAAAAAATTAAGTCAGGTAAAAATTTATCTATTCATTTGAAATTTGGGGTTAATTACTTGTTATTTTGGGATTTGTTATTTGAGATTTGTTATTTGAAATTTCTTTGCGTACTTTGCGCCTTCTTCGCGAACATTGCGGTTTTTTAATAACATGACATTTGGGATTTGGGATTTGGAATTTGTTATTTGTATTTTTTTACCAATAATAAAAAATATTTTAACCCGGATACTCCGATTGCTCGGAATAAAATCTCTGGATTTAAAAAACTATCGGTTGGCAGGATGAGAGGCCACGGAGTGGCCGACAGATTTTAGCCCATGGCCTTCAGCCATGGGAAAGAAAGAGAATCCCTCCCACACCATTTGAGTCCCATAGGGACGAGAGAAATAATTGATAATTTTGAATTAAGAATTTTGAATTATATTGAATTGTGCACATGGAAATTTGCTCTTTTTGACCGGATAAATGCGAAGCATCCTACCCAAAGGACTCTGACTAAACGGTTCTCTATCCGATATCCGAAGGCTCCCGCCCGATACGGGCTCTGCGAGTGGACGGACTCCCGGAACGGGTCTGGGACTGAGAGCGGGACGAGTGGAATACTGCCTCTATGAATGACTGGGAGCGAATGCGAGCCACGGCGCGCGCATGTACATCTCATAAGCTCATTTCCGGTTAACAATTTGCTTTGCAATACTTTCGGCAAATTTAATTTGACAATTGGTTAACGATGGATTCCAGAAATACTTTTCTGTATATTCCGTGCCAGAGAGAAATGGAATGAAAAAAGGAGACGACCATGCAGGAGTTGTTGCATCAAATAAAAGTTGTCGTCACCGGCGGTACGGGATTTTTAGGTCAGGAAGTCATTCGCCAGTTTTTACAGGAAGGAGCGGAGGTATTTACCAATTATCGCTCTCCAGAAAAATTTAGTGCCTTGCAGGATCTGGTCGGTCCCAGTGAGCGGCTTCATGGAATGCAGGCCGATCTGACCATGGAAGAGAAGGTGGAATCTTTTTTCAGTGAGGCGCTGGATGTCATGGGTCACCTGAATGTGGTGCTGCACCTGATGGGAGGATTCTGGATGGAAGGCGAGATTTCCGAAACACCTTTCGAGAGATGGCAGGAGATGATGAACATCAATCTGCACAGTACTTTTCTGGTTACCCGGCGCGGATTTGCCATAATGAAGGAGCAAGGAGAAGGAGGTAAAATATTCACCGTGGGTGCTCAGGCCGCTTTACAACTTCCACCCAATATCGGGGCGTATTCCGTAAGTAAAGCTGCGGTGCTGGCACTTACCGAAATTCTGGCTAAAGAAGGCCGGGCTTACAAGATTAATGTAAACGCCATTTTACCCAGCATCATCGATACGCCCGCAAACCGCGCCAGCATGCCGGAAGCAGACTATACCCAATGGATTACCCCGGAAGAGATTGCCAGCGTATTGGTAAGTTTGTGCCGCCCGGAAGCGGCGGGCCTTTCCGGCACCTTCCTGAAAATGTATGGAAAATTGTAAATTCAGCTCACAGATTGCTGCAGAAACACTTTCATGTATTCCCACATGATGTCCATTTTATCCAGCATCCCATGGTCGGTGTTTAACAACACCAGGTCGGACATGGGATGGTGGTGCAGGTAATCGATGCTCAGGGAATAAGGCACAATTTCGTCCCGGATTCCGTGGAAAATCTGTACCGGCAACTGCCGCCGGAATGAGAAGGAACGGTAGGTTTCCAGATCTTCCATGAATCGGTAACTTAATGGTCGTTCTTCCCCGAAGGAATAAAAGAAGAACAATTGTTCTCCCTGATTTTTCCATTCCTGTAATTGTTCGGGGGAAAACAGCTGCGGGAAGCGCCGGGGGAAATCGAATGCGGGTGCCATAAGGATTAACCAGCGCACCTTACGATGGCGCTCGGCGGCAATGAGCGCCAAATACGCCCCCAGGCTGGAACCCAGGATCACCACCGAACCCTCTGCCCGGGTAACCAGATTCTCCACAATACGGAGCTGGGAGGTCAATGTCATCTCCGCGGGATGCTTTCCTTTCAGATCGGGGCGGAGCACGGTTTGCCCCTGTGCTGCCAGTTGTTCCGCAAAATACCTGGCTTTGGTGGAATCCGGACCGGAAAGGAATCCGTGTAAATAGATGAAGGTCGTTTCTTTTGCCGGTAAAACGATTGTTTGATCGGGACTCACTGCGAAACTCCAAATTTCTGACGTAAAAATTGTTTGAGGTCTTCGAAGTTGAAAAAGATTTCCGTGGTGCAACCCACAATCCAGCTACTCATTTCCGGGAGGGGGATGTGGCTTACCAGGTACACGGGAATATGATGCCAGAAAGCCATGGTTAATTCTCCGTGAGTTCCGCCACCTGGAAGCACATATTCATCCCATAAACCCACAATGTAATCCACCCGGTTCACCAGGGTAGTCAGGTCGGTGCGGATAATTTTATGCACCACACGGCGAAATCGGGGTAAATCACTGATTTTCCATTCTCGAAAGTGACGGAATTCTTCCGGGGTTAGCACGTGGTTTTCTTCCAGGCAGGGATTAAAAACGCGATGGTGTAGTTCCTCCGTGAGGAAGCGGGAGATTTCTTCCCGCCAGCCACAGCCGTTGTCGGGTGCCCGCTCGATGGCACCGGCCAGATACACCAGAGGAGGTTGCTTCATGACGAAATCCTTTTGCGGTATTCTTGCACAATCAACTCGGCCGCCCGCCGGAAATCCGTTTCATCCTCCACTTCAATCCATTGGATCTCCGGATCTGCCCGGAACCAGGTGTACTGCCGTTTGGCATAGCGACGGCTGTTACGCTTAACCAGTTCCACACAGGTATCGTAATCCAGTTCTCCCTCCAGATATTGAATCACTTCCTTGTAACCCACACTGTTCAGGCTGTTGAGGTTTTTTTCGTACCCCATTCCCAGAATCCGGGATACTTCCTGAATGAGTCCCTGCTGGAACATGGTTTCTACCCGGCGATTGATGTCGGCATACAATTTTTTGCGCTCGCGGGTGAGGCCGAATTTCAGAGCCGAGAAAGAAGGAGGTGGCAGTTTTTTTTGCTGAAGCCGGGAGAGCGGGACACCACTGGCCAGATAGACTTCCAGCGCACGAATAATCCGCTGGCTGTTGTTGGGATGAATGCGCCGGGCACTCTCCGGATCTACCTTTTGCAAATCCCGATGCAGGGACTGGGGACCTTCGCGCCGCAGCCTTTCTTCCAGGCTCTCCCGGATTTTCTGATTGCGCACATCGTTTTCAAAAAATCCTTCCAGCAGCGCCCGCAGGTAAAGTCCCGAACCACCCACGATGAGCGGAACATGCTTTCGCTGAAAAATTTCTTCAATCCTCTGCCGGGCGTCTTTACCATATTCTCCGGCGCTGTAATACTGATCGGGATTCAAAATATCGATGAAATGATGCGGGATACGCAATAACAACTCTTTGGGAGGCTTTGCCGTCCCAATATCCATGTAACGATAAATTTGCCGGGAATCCGCAGAGACAATCTCCACCGGTAACTGCTCGGCCAGCAATTCACTTAAATGGGTTTTACCCACTCCGGTGGGTCCCACCAGAACAATGACCACATTTTGTCTCTTTTCGCTCTCCATAAAAATTGTATCTATTCACCTGGCTATTTCAGGAGAAATTGTATTCCCGATGTTTCCTCCCGGTTCCCTTTCCCGTGGGCAGGCTAAATGCGCTTAAATTTTTTGTCGATCTCTTCCAGATTCAGGGTGACGATAACCGGACGTCCGTGGGGGCAGAAGTAAGGTTCGCTGGTAGAAAAGAGCTGATCCACCAGCGCTTCCATCTCCCGCAGGGTTAACTTATCTCCGGACTTGATGGCATTTTTGCAGGCGAACGCCGCTGCAATTTTCTCGTGCGGCTGCATCTTGCTTCCCTCGTTTTCCCGGTAGTAATCGATGATTTCCAGCAGTACCTTGCCTTCGTATCCCACCTTCACATCGGCGGGAATGGCTTCGATGAGCACGGTACGCCCGCTAAGCCGGGAAATGGCAAATCCAATTTTGAATAGCCACTCTTTAATCTCGTCGAAAATCAGAAAATCTTCCAGCGAGAGCTCCAGGGTTTGTGGGAAGAGCAGTTTCTGGGAAGGAATGGTCTTCTTTTCTTTAATGGAGGTGAGAATCTTCTCATACAAAACCCGTTCGTGCGCCACGTGCTGGTCGATAATCACCAACCCGCTTTTTATCTGAGAAAAGATGTAGCGCCGGTGTACCTGCCACAAACGTGGCTGGTGCGCTGCTTCTTCCGGTTCTTCCGGGGCAAGAACGGGCTCTTCGCCAGTCTCCGGTTGCGAAGCGGGCAGGGTGTAACTGAAGGTGAGCTGATTTGCCGGTGCTTCCCGGGAGGAACGAGAGGCGGCGGAACGGATGGGACGGGGACGCTGCCGAAAGGGAATTTTGAAGGTTCGGTCCACTTCCTGCCGTAAGAAGTTGTCCGCACGGGAGGGCTTTTCTTCCGATGTGAAGGTGGGGATAACCTCCTTGGTTTGTACGGAGCGACGCACCGCCGAAAGAAAAAGATGATAGATCACCCGCTCGTTGGCAAATCGGACTTCCATTTTAGTGGGATGCACGTTAACATCCACCTGCTGCGGGGGGATGTTCAGAAACATGACGTACTGAGGATAGCGAGAGCGCTCAATCAGGTTGCCGTACCCCTGCAAAATGGCATGGGTAAGGCTGCGATTTTGAATGGCACGCTTGTTCAGGAAAATAAATTGATTATCGCTCTTTCCCCGCGCCATATCCGGACGGCAGACGTATCCCTCCAATACAATATCGTTTAACTCTTCCCGCACGTACACCATCCCTTCGTACAACTCCTTTCCCAGCACCGCCACAATGCGTTCGTCAATGGTACCGGCAGATAGGTTGTAAATTTCCTTCCCGTTGTTCACCACAGTGAAATGAATTTTGGGGTATCCCAGAAAGAAGCGCTTAAGTACTTTGTGAATGTGGTTAAATTCCGTTACATCGGCGCGCAAAAAGTTTCGGCGTGCAGGGGTATTGTAAAACAGATTTTTTACGGATATGATGGTGCCCGGCTTCATGGCCAGTTCGCTCTGGCGTACGATGCTACCGCCTTCCAGCTCCACCCATACTCCGCTCTCTGCCTCGGCACGGCGTGTTTTAACCTCCACCCGTGCTACCGAAGCAATGCTGGGTAAAGCCTCCCCACGAAATCCCAGCGTAATGATGCGATCCAGATCGCTAACCGCCTCAATTTTACTGGTGGCATGGCGCTGAAATGCCAGTGGCACGTCCGAAGGATCCATCCCCTCGCCGTTGTCAATCACCTGAATCAGTTCCTTGCCCGCCTGTTCAATGACCACCGTAATTTCGCTGGCACCGGCATCGATGGAATTTTCCAGCAATTCTTTCACCACCGAAGCCGGACGATCCACCACCTCGCCAGCGGCAATTTTATTGGCAATTTGAGGCGGTAATACTTTTATTTTTCCCATAAAATTATTTCCCTGACTTATTCCGGTTACCTGCTGAGTACCGGTTGTTTTTTCTTCAAAATTTATTAAATATACGCATCTGTTTTCAGTTGGGCAACGAATTAAACCCAAACTTCTGCAGAAACTCCGGATCTTGGGGTTAACTGTGGAGAGCCTGAAAAAAATGCAACGTTACTCAAATCCTAAATAACAAAAAACAAATTCCAAATGTTGAAAAAAACCGTAACGTTCGCTCCACAGGATTCTGCGAAAGCG
>JALWDQ010000764.1:0-2745 GCA_027039625.1 Calditrichia bacterium
CATCTTCGTTGCGCGGGGTGTGGTCAATACGATCCTCACCCACAAACTCCAGGCTTTCTTTATCCTTCTGGTAGATGCGAAACACGCCAGCCGGGAGGGGAATCCCCAGTCCCTCGGACTTTTTATTGGTGAATGCCAATTTTACAAAAATATTATCATTGTCCTTCCAGGCAGAATACACAAACAATTTACGGCACTTTACCGTTACCTGAGGAAACAAAGAAATCTGTTTAATCTGATTATTTTTAAGGGTAGTGGGACGCTGTAATTCGTACATATGGTATTCGAAGAACTCACGCTCCTGAAAACCGCGGGGAGCTGCTTTTGCAGCCATGGCCATTCCTTCTTCCATATACCTGGGGGCAATTGGTTGTTCCGCCCGATGAATCTCCCCTGCCACCAATTTGAGATGCGCATCTTTAAACGTAGCACCAGAACGATTCTCCACCGATACCCAGGAATCCAGACTAATCTCGGTAGCATTTTCGTTCAACACACCTACATATTCGGCATGCCAGTTCATTCCACCGGTTAGATAGCTCACTTCCAGAGTTTCCTTTCCATCCTTTACCCCGGTAACATCCCAGATTAAAGTGGGGCGGGTAATTAACCCTTCCGGAAGCTCACCGACATTGACCTGCATTTTGTCGTTCCAGGGCAGGATGCGAATTCCATCATCGGTTTTCAGCACCAGAGTACTTCCGCTTTTGCTCATCAAAGTTCCGCTGATGAGCTGCCCTTTGTCAGTAATAATTTCCACCGGATGATCTATGTACTTCTCCAGAATTTTTTCGCCACTTACCAGGTCGTATTCATAATTTTGCTCCAGCACAGCAAAATCTTTGTTCCCGCTTAAATTGCGTAAATGGACGGAAGTCGGAATAATTTCGGAGGCGACATCGGTGAATTTCAGGGGGAGGTTGGAACGGGTAATTTCCACCGTCCGCACCTGTTTTACCAGCGCCAGATTCTGATTGTACACCGTTACATAATTTTCGTCCGCCATAAGCAATCCCCCTATTAAAATGGATAATAAGAGTGTTCCCCAAAACCTGCCAGACATTTTCATATTTTCTCCTATGAATCTAATTGCTGAATATTATGCTGCAACTTTTCTAATTTTTCTTTGAAATTGCCCAATTTGTTCCGTTCCTGCTCTACGACTCGTTCGGGAGCCCGTGTCAGGAATTGTTCATTCTGCAGTTTTTTCTCCAGGGAGGCAATCTGTTTTTCCAGGCGCTGAATTTCCTTATTCAGGCGCTGACGCTCCACTTCGATATCGATGAGTCCCGCCAGAGGAACGAATAATTCCACCTTCTCCACCACCGCCATCGCCGCGGCAGGGATTTTTTCGCTGCGCGGTACCTGAGCAATATCCTCTACCCGGGCTAACCGTTGAATGTAATGTCCGTATTCTTCAATGAGGTACCGGTAATTCTCATCTTCTGTCTTAAATTTTACCTGCGCCTTACTGGCTGGTGGAACGTTCATTTCCGAACGAATCGTCCGTACCGCCGAAATGAATTCTTGAATAAAGTTCATCTGTGCTTCTGCAGAATCGGAAATCAAGCTTTCGTCCATCTGTGGCCATTGGGCAATAACATTGGGGGCTTCGTCCGGGCGCTTCAAGCGATGCCAGATTTCCTCGGTGATGAACGGAATGTAGGGATGCAGCAGACTCATGGCGGTTTTCATCACATGCACCGCAACAGTACGCGCCGTCTGGCGATCCAGAGGATCGGCGTCTTCTGCCAGCCGGGGTTTGATTAATTCCAGATACCAATCGCAGAACTCGTGCCAGAAGAAATGGTACACCGCATTCAGCGAATCGTTTACCCGGAAGTTGTCCAGATTGGAAGTTACTCCTTCAATCGCCCGTTGCAATCGGCTTAAAATCCAGAAATCGGCCAGCTTGAAATATTTCTGATAATCCCGAAAATTGTCCTGTGGCGTTTCCAGATTCATGGCCAGAAAGCGGTAGGCGTTCCAGATTTTATTGGAGAAATTACGTCCCATCTCGAAATGGGATTCCGCCAGATTAATATCCTGCCCCTCGGAGCTGAGCATAATCAGGGTAAAGCGCATGGCATCGGCACTGTACTTGTCGATAATTTCCACGGGATCGATACCGTTCCCCAGGGATTTACTCATCTTACGTCCCAGGTGGTCGCGCACAATTCCATTCAAATACACATCTTTGAAGGGAATATCTTTCATGAATTCCATCCCGGCCATGATCATGCGCGCTACCCAGAAGAAGATGATATCCGGGCCGGTAACCAACAAATCTGTGGGGTAGAAATAGCGAAGTTCCGGGGTGGCTTCGGGCCAGCCCAGTGTGGAAAAGGGCCAGAGCCAGGAACTAAACCAGGTATCCAGCACATCCTCATCCTGTTTGAAATGAGTGCCTCCGCACTTTTCGCACTTTTGCGGGGTTTCGTGAGCCGCAACAGTATGCCCGCAATCCTGGCAGTAGTACACGGGAATGCGGTGCCCCCACCACAGCTGGCGGCTAATACACCAATCGCGAATATTTTCCAGCCAGTTCAGGTAGGTTTTTAACCAGCGTTCGGCGGGGTGGAATTGAATTCGCCCATCCCGAACAACCTCCATCGCCGGTTTGGCCATATCTTTCATCTTCACAAACCACTGTTCACTGAGCCAGGGTTCAATCACCGTACCACAGCGATGGCAATGACCCACACTGTGCTCATGGTCTTCGATTTTTAACAGCAAACCACGGGA
>JALWDQ010000765.1:0-2743 GCA_027039625.1 Calditrichia bacterium
CGCATCCTGATCCCACACCCGGAATTGAATATCGTTTCCCTCGGTAAACCCATCAATTTCGCTGGTGGCCGGATCGTCCGCACCGGCCAGGATTGTAACGGTGTTAACGCTGGGACCCGCCGTATGGTGCAGCATCACCGTCCCCACGCATAAATTACCATCATATACGGCCACCTCGTCTCCTGCTTCCAGTTCCGCGCCGCCCCATTCCGCATGGATCAGATTAATCATCATTGGGGTGTAGGGATTTCCCGAGAATACAGGTGTAAAATGCGCCGAGGCTGGCGGCGAAACCACCTTCAAATGCAACGGCAACTGATAAACCGTCCCACCCGGTTGATTGGTGGTAATATAGCAGGTGGCATGGTGCGTACCCACTTGCTGCCCGCGCAGGCGAATTATTATTTTCTTTACCATACCGGGAGTAATTTGCCCGCTATTTTGCCACAACTCCGCCCAGGTAGTGTCGCTCCCTTCAAAAACCAATTCAATCTGAAAACTGAGGTTAGCACTCCCCACATTGCGCAGGGGTAACACCGCCAGCATGGAATCGCCCAGAAGCACGGATTTGTTCAGACTATCCACCTCCACACCCAGTAACGGTACGCCAATCCCAAAACCGGTTAATTGGGAAGTATAGCTTTGTCCCGGTGCGGAAATCTGCAAATAAGCAATTTTATCTTCCGCCGAAAGGGGATGAAACGCCACAGTAACCGCCTGGCTTTGCCCGGCAGGAAGATTGATTTGCTCCGGCGTCACCGAAAAATGAGCCGCATCATCCCCTACCGTTTGTAAGGTGATGGTTTCGCTTTGCGTCCCATTGTTGGATACGGTAAACTGGGTCCAGGCAGTATCCCCAACCGTAAGCTGCCCGAAATCGTATTCCGATGGAGACAGCGCGAGGGTACCCCGGGAGATCCCATGCAGGCGGAGTTTAGCCACATAATTCACCCCCGACACGGTGATGAGTCCGGTGTGCTCCCCCTGCTCCGGTGGCGCGTAAGTACAGGTCCGCTGGAACAATTCGCCGGGTTGCAGGGTGACGGTGGTATCGGTGATATGGAAGTAAGTTGAACTGGGATCCAGATGAATGGAAAGGGTAACCGGGGTGGTGCCCATATTGTTTAACTCCACATTTTGCTGGAGCGAATCGCCCATGGTGATTTCACCAAAATCCATCCTTAACGGGGTGACGGAAAGGGCGCCTCCAATGGCTACTCCTACGGGGAGGCTGTAGCCATCGGGAATGGATAGGGGCAAATTGCTGGCAGTGGCATTCATCTCCGGCGAGTACAATTCCCCCCGGAAGTAATTTACACTTCCTGTGGCGCCATCGTAATCGTTGTCCGTAATTTTGATGTAAAAATTGGGTTGAGCGCCGGGAGTTAAAAATCCTGCTCCGTCAGTAGCATCCAGCACAATGCGATTACCCGGCATGGGATGATAGACCTGAGGGCTCATGTACCAATCGAAATACTGTTTTTCCCACTGGGGGGAAAGGGTAGTCCCCACACCCACACGAAATCCCAGCGACTCCCGTTTAGGATGGGATACCTGGAAGCGCGCCAGCAACTGCGGCTGGTAATTGATGCGGTCGTCCGCATAGTAGGCATACCCGTGGCAGAGCAGGGAACTTTTCACCGCTTCGTAGGACATCCACCAGAAACCGTTCATGCCCCAGCCCGGCCCCCAGGAATTCACCATGTAAAACGCCCCCACTCCATCGTTAGTGACCTTGGTGTCGTCGTAGCCGATTATGGTTACCGCATGGCCGCCGCGCAGATTTCCGGACACATCATTCACGCAATAGGTGTAATTGTACGCTGCAATATTGTCGAAATTCCCGTACACATTGATGCCGATTACCAGTATTTCGCCGGAATTGAGCACCGATTTGATAGCATTAATTCCGGCATCGCTTCCGGTAAAGATGTAATGGGTACTTTGGGTACGGAAAGGAATTCCGTTTTCGTAGGCAATTTCGCTGGGCCAGGCGGTAAAATTGCCCGCATTGTAGGGCATGTCCTTCATGGTACCGCAACCAAGATCCTGCAAACATTTGAAAGCATCTCCGATAAAAGATCCACCATCCCGCCCTCCGTTTATTTGATTGTACACAAAAGCAGGACTGCACTGGTGCTCTGGCAATGCGGGATCCCACTGTTTTTCTCGAGCTTCCTGGTACGTTTTAAAGTAGTACGCCACTGCCCAGGCAGTGCAGGACCCCTGACTCCCCTGATTACCCACCGGAGGAAGATAGGCCAGATTTTTCACCGAAAGGGGAAGATTTTCCGTGGGAACAATATTCGCCGGAGTCATCCAGGGAATTTCCCGGGGATCTTGTTCCAGCAATCCCAGACGATGAAGATTCTCCTCTGCCAGTAAATTGTGAAAAGAAAGCAGGAATGCAATCAAAAGGAAGGGTAACCAAATTCGTTTCATATTTCCTCCGGTTAGTAATCCATGGAAAATGGTTCGAATATTGGGGAGAACATCTCAGGTGCACCCCAATTCAGAATACGAATATAACCAGAAATTCCCTCAGCCGAAAAATAAATTTTATTTACCTGGTGGGATAATAATTGAATTGAGTGGCGGTGGTCAACCGTCCGCTGAAATGGATCGTTATGATTCCATTATCCATTTTCCTAATTTGTTTTTAATTTTTCTCAATCGCTCAGGAGATATCTTTCCAATTTTCCCAATCAGTACTTCTTTCTCCACAACTGCAAGCCTACTTGTT
>JALWDQ010000766.1:0-2738 GCA_027039625.1 Calditrichia bacterium
CGAGAAAATTGCTCAGGCCCGCTTTGCGGTTTACGGCAAAAGCACCTACCCGGATGCAACATTCACCTTAAGACTTTCTTACGGTACGGTTAAGGGTTATCCCATGAACGGCACTAAAGCGCCTTACAAAACAACTTTGTACGGCCTGTATGACCGCAGCCTTAGCTTTGACCAGCAGGGTGATTATGCATTACCGCAGAGATTTTGGGATAAACAGAAAAATCTGGATCTTTCGACGCCTGTAAATTTTGTAAGCACCTGCGATATTATCGGCGGTAATTCGGGTTCTCCGGTTATCAACAGCAAAGCAGAAGTTGTCGGATTGATATTTGACGGCAATATTGAAAGTCTTGCGGGACGCTTTGTTTATGACGGCACAAAAAACCGCGCCGTGGCTGTCCATACCGCTTATATCATTGAAGCGCTGCGCAACCTTTATAACGCGGAAAAACTGGCTAATGAAATTGAAGGTAAATAATATTTTTATTAGTTTAACTGAAGTTTTACAGTTTGAAAATTTTGAAGCAGTAAAAACATATACTTAGCCCATGATAAATTTTTCTTGGCACTACATATTTTTCATTTTCAAAATCAACCTTCTCTTATCGTAGGCGGAAGAGCCACGCCAACAGCCTGAAATATTTTACTGCATACGCCCAAACATTTACTACGAATGATTATCTTCTTCCCATTCTCTTCTATTTCTGTCTCCTGAAGCGCTGACAAGTCCTGCTTGATTTCCGCCCATTCATATTCATAGCCGTTCTCTTCCAAATGTCTATCTAATTCTTTACGTAAGACTAAGGCCAGAAAACTACAGAATACATGCCCTCTTATCGTATAATCTCTTTGATGAAATACAGGCCGGGTATCCAATAACGATTTCGTATCACGGAATACGTGTTCCACCTGCCAGAGCTCTTTGTATTTCAAGGCTATGTCTCTGGCCGGCCAAGGCAGATTGGTTTGCAATACCCATTTCCCATCAAAGATCGCTTCACTTTTTATTTTTTCTTCATTTATGGTAACGCTCTTTTTGTCTATTTTTAAATACTTTCGATAGCCCTTATTGCCTATTAATGAGCCGGCGTTACTTGTTATCTTTTCCCGCAAAGATTCTAAAATAGATTCACGGTCTGCTTTATCTTTTCGGGCCTGACGGCTGTTATAGCACAGAATATACCGCCTGCCATCTATCGTTACTTCTTTGACTTTTAAAGGAGCCTGCGCTTTTGATTTTTTACTTTCAGGATAAACTTCTTCATATGTGGAAATATCCTGATTCGCGGCCAAAAGCAGCCGGGCTTGTTTTACTTTTCGCATCCGCACGCCCAAAATATAAGACAGACGGCGTTGTTCCAACGAAGCGATGGTTTTTTGGCTGATCATCCCCCGATCGGCAACAACACAGAAACTGTTTATGGCGAAACGCGCTTTTAAGCGATCCACTACCGGAATCAGCGTAGTTACGTCCGCGGTATTGCCTGCCCACATCTCACAACTGATGGGACGTCCATTGTTATCCAATACGGCGCCAACTACCATTTGATTTAAATCCGGACGATGATCTTTGCTTTTGCCTAATTGCCCCAAGCTTTCTCCGCCGCGGCCCTCGAAATAAATGGAAGTCGTATCAAAAAATACCAAATCCAGGCTGCTAAATAAATCACGATTCCTTTTAAATAAACTCTCTTCGATTAAATCTTTTGTACAACGCGGCCCTAAAGAAGTTGCCTCATCTTGCTCTGTTAATTTCTCCCCCAACCAGCCCATTGCCCGGTATAAATGGTGCAATTGCAAACCCTTGGTTCCGGCTATACGATAATCGCGCCGCCAACGATTACAATTACGATCGGATCCGGAGATTAATAGACGATGTAATACGGTCAAAAACAAGGCCCTTTCAACTGAAAAACCGTACCTGCGCTTTTGCAGATGTTCCTTGATGGCCGCTTTGATTCCGCTCTCTTGCCACAAACGTTCGAAAATTAATGACGGCCCTATTTTATAACTCACTGCCGACGGCTCATTCTTACCGCCCAGAATCATTAAAACTTTTTCGGAGTATTTTGCTAAAGAACGAACTATTTTTTCGATTTCTCCTTTTTTCTCTAATTGGTCCATACGACCAATCGTGGCCACAACTTGTTGTTTAACTTTTTTCCCTTCACGGACCGAGCGGCAGATTTGCAGATATTGATATCGGCCTGATTTTTTTAGGCGGGTGTACATGTGCGTTCTCCCTCGAAGTATGAGACAGCACTAATTTAACAATTCATTTCTTCTATATCAAGACATAATTCAATATTTTGTGGCACTACATATTTGGCAAATTACAAAGCCAAACCCACCTAACTTGTTGTTTTTATTGATGCGAAATTTTCAAAACAGTCTTCAACTGTAAAAGAAAAGTTTAGAGAACGGAATCCTCCCTTCGCTTTGCAATTCCCCCTTTAATAAGGGCAATATCATTAAGTTAAGAAAAATAAACAATAACGAAAGGGAAACATAAATGATGCAGGGCATTCACGCCCTTAAAAAAACTGTGATTAATTTATAAAATGCGGGAATTAGCATTATCATTAACCCCGCCATTTATGGCGGGGATGGAAGGCTGCCACCCGCTCTCAGGGCTTCAGCCCGTCATCTGTTAATTATGAAGCTATCAAAAATGTGTGGGGTTAAAGCCCGATAGTTGGCGGAAATTGTTTCCCCCGAGATCCCCGACTGTGTCGGGA
>JALWDQ010000767.1:0-2730 GCA_027039625.1 Calditrichia bacterium
TAACTGACCCACCGAAATCTCAACCACATCATCGCAATCCCCGCTTTCGGGATAGAAATCCACCTGGGCGGTAAAATCTTTCCCGGTTATTTCCATCACGCCGCGCACGGGATATTTACACATGGCATAAAACAACAAGGGATCGGTAATCTTAATTCCATAGGTGGTGCCGTCCGCTGCGATCACCGTTCCCTCACCGGTAACCGTGTAGGAATCATCCGTCGGATCACCCAACGTATTGTTCAAATCCACTGTGATCTTTAAATTAGCATCTACTTTGATGGTGGAATCTTCACAGGTAATGGCTCCATTGGTAATGTTTACTTCGGCATACCCCAACCGCATCACATAACTCATACTCCCACCAATGGAGCAATTCATCGTGGTAAAATTGTTAAAAGCAACGGCAAATTGTAACGTTCCACCGCTCAGGCTGCCATTCATTACAATATTTCCGCTATGATTGATTCCTGCTGGCCCGGTGCAGCCTTCTCCATAATCAATCAAAAGTTGTTTCTGAGACAAATTCCAGGTGATTACCGGGCAGCCATTGTACAGAGTGGTATCGCCAGCACCCATAATTTTCGCGAAACTTCCGCCGGTATTGGCTGCCATGGTGGCAGCAGAGGCAGTGGAGGTTGTTGTTTCCAGATAAATCACCGAATATTCGGCAGCCGCTGCTGCATCCTGCACCTGCTGCTCGCTTAAATCCGGTTCGTTGTTACTGGTAGAATCTTTGGAACAGGACAAGAACGTCACAAAAGCAATGAGAAAAGCAATCAGAGCTACATTACGAAACTTAAACCACTTCATGGAAGAAACCTCCTGATTTTAAATAACAGAGAGAATTAATTGAATTAAACAAAAACCGGTGAACCTCCTGCCCACTTCCACAGGGATGATTTTTTAATTAGAGGAAGCAGAGGCAGGTTGCTTCTATTTTTCGTCATGCGATTAGACCAGCACATACCTCAACGTACCCGGGAGTAATATAAAAAATTCCTGCGCGTCAGTTGTTGCGAAAGTGTTGCGATTTTTTAACGATATTCTGGAATTGAAAAAAAGAGTACGCACGTTTCCGAAAAAATATTTATTTTGTAGGTGAGGGTTATAGATAGAAGCATTTAAATCACTGTTATTACTGAAAAAAGGAGTACACAAAACTCGATGAATACACCCCGAACTTCACATGAACCTCCCAAAACGATTTTATTGGTAGAAGACGAAATGGGCATTGCCCAAACCATTTCCGTCCAGTTGCAACTGGTGGGGTATCAGGTTTTTCACGTACTGGATGGAAAATCTGCCCTGAATTCACCCCACCTTACCCACTGCCATGTCATTATTCTGGATTGGATGTTACCCGATAGCGAAGGGCCGGAGCTCATCCCCCAAATCCGTCGCCACACCACCGCACCCATTTTGATGCTTACCGCACGCTCTGAAATTGTGGATAAGCTCACCGGTTTCGAAGCCGGTGCGGACGATTACCTCACCAAACCTTTCGAGATGATGGAACTGATTGCCCGCATTAAAGCCCTTATTCGTCGCCAGGAAATGCAGCAGGGTGGCGGAAGCGATACGATTCAATACGGCGAAATTTCTTTTCATCCGGAAACCCGGCAGGTAAAAGTCCGCGGGAAAGCGGTTAAACTTACCCCTACCGAATTTCGCTTGCTGGAGATTTTAATTCAATCTCCCGGTCGGGTTTTCTCCCGGGACGAACTCATTGAGCTGGTTCTGGGATACGAGTACGAAGGTTACGGACGCACGCTGGATTCCCATATTGCCCGCCTCCGGGCCAAAATCGAAAAAGACCCGGGAGCACCCCGGTATATTCAAACCATCTTTGGCGTGGGTTACAAACTCGGGGAAAAGGAATGATTTTTCGCTCATTTTACACCAAGGTTATTCTCACCCTCACGGCGGTATTCCTGACCCTGTTCATGATTCAGGGCATTTTGATTACTCTAATCTTCCGGAGCACGGTGGTGGATGTTCTGCGCCATGCCGAGGAGGGGCGCTTTACCAGCATTCTGGACGAAATCAACCGCATCGAGATGCGTACCCATTCCCCCCGGCAAATTGAAAAATTTATCAACAACATTTTTCTGGAGGGGCAGATTGACGTGTACGATTCCACCGGGAGGTGGGCGCTGGGAAACCATCTTTTATTCCCTCCGGAACCCACACTGCCTCGCGCTATTGAAGCTGCAAAAAACCAATTCACCGGTTTCTCTACCGTGTACTACGCCACCCTTCCCCACGCAGTTTTTCCGGCCATCCGGGTAAGCTGGCAATCGCGCCGGAAACCGGTGTTCTGGAAGGTGGTGCTGGTGATGGCTGTTTCGGGATTATTTACTCTGTTGGTTACGATTGTGGTGGGCTGGAAGCTGTCTTCCTCCTTAAATGTACGATTGATTCAGCTTGAACGCGGGGTAGCTCAGGTAGCTCGGGGAAATTTCCAGGTGAACCTGGAACTACCGGGAAATGACGAGATTGCCACACTGGGGAAAAATTTCAACCGGATGGCAAGGCAAATTCAGGATTTAATTGAACAACTGGAAGAGAGCAACCGGGCGCGGCAACGACTGATAGCCCATGCCTCTCACGAAATCAAATCCCCCTTAACCTCGATTAAAGGTTTCATCGATATCATTGATTACATGAGAGCCAACAGAAATCCCGGGGAACCTGCTTCCCTGCCTCCATCAGAGCTTCTGGATACGG
>JALWDQ010000768.1:0-8486 GCA_027039625.1 Calditrichia bacterium
CTTCTGGAACAGCGCAAAAATATTTTACAAAAAGTGAAAGAGCAACGGCATATTATTTTTCAAATTCGGAAGGAGCAAATTGAAAAATTAAATCAAAAATTAGCAGGCAGGATTAAACTGGAAGTTGTTTTTGAAGGTGAAATTGAAAAATTCAAAGAAGAGTTAATTAAAATTACCAGAGGAGCTAAAATCCAACAAGCCGCTCTGGAAGCGATTCTCAACGACGCCCATCATACAATGGATGGAATTGAACTCGCCTCTTATGTGGACAATGGAGAAAAATTACTTCAGGAGCAATTTCACCTCACCGAAGCCCAGGCTAAACGATTTGTGGAATGGTTCAGCGAAGATCAACGACGATTTGAGCTGGAAACATTGTTCCCGGAAGATAAAATTATTATTAAATTGAAAATTAATGAAACATTTGAAGAATTAAAAAAACTCTCTGCGGGACAGAAAGCTACGGCATTACTGCTCCTTTTGTTTGCCCAGGAAAATCGAATTCTGATAATTGACCAGCCGGAGGAAGATTTAGATAACCGCTTCATTTACGAAGATGTAGTCAAAATTCTTCGAGGATTAAAGGGGAAAAAACAGATTATTCTTGCTACCCACAATGCCAACATACCAGTGCTGGGAGACGCAGAGCAAATTGTCGTTCTGGATGCTGTGGATGAAACATGCCAGATTGTTCATACCGGTTCGATTGATGTGAGTAGTATCCGAGAAGATGTTAAGGAAATTATGGAAGGAGGAGAGGAAGCATTCCAAAAGCGGGCTCAAAAATATGGAGAAATCTTAAATGAATGACATAGAACTGTTTGAGCGAATTGCCAGAGGAGAAGATTATCATACAGAATTTAAAGCGCAATTACCAGACCGGAATGAATTAGCTAAACAACTGGTATGTTTTGCCAATACAGATGGCGGGCAATTAATTATTGGTGTGAGTGATTCGGGAGAAATCATTGGTATCGATAATTTAGATGAGAAAATGCGCATCGTGGATGATGTAGCATTTCACCGATGTCAACCTCCCATTTCGGTTTTGCAGGAATCGGTTAACATTGATGAAAAAATAGTTTTGATTATTAATATTCCCAGGGGGAATCAACGTCCCTACCGGACAAGAAGCGGGCAATATTACATTCGCTCCACAAATCGCTGTCGCCAGGCCACTCGCGAAGAATTATTACGGCTATTTCAAGCAGGAGAAAGCCTATATTTTGACGAAACACCTGTAAATTTAGCTACTTTCTCTGATATTGACTTGCCGTATTTTCAAGAGTTTTTACAGAATTACCTGGATATTGAAGCACAGGAAGATGAATTGGAGAATTATTTAAGAAATTTACACTGTATCAATACTCACAAACAACCTACCGTTGCCGGTTTGCTTTTTTTTGGAAAGAAACCTCAAGATTTTTTACCAAATTATAAAATTATTACTGCTTTAATTCGAGGAGACGATCTTTCTATTCCTCCAGCCGACCGAAAAAATATTACAGGAAAAATCCCGGAGATGATTGAAAATACCAGAAATTTTCTCAATTTGTATTTAACAGAGCGCCATATAATTAAGGGATTTGAGCCAGAACCACAACTTGAAATACCAGAAGTAGCTTTACGAGAGGCCATTATTAACGCTATTGCACATCGGGATTACACGATTGATGCGCCAATTCGTATCATCATCTACAATAATCGGGTGGAAATTCGTACCCCGGGGCGTCTCCCCAATACGGTAACTATCGAAAGCATGAAAATCGGTGGATCGCACGTTTTGCGTAACCCAACCATTTACAATCTGCTTTCTAAAATGGGATTGGTTACCGATTTAGGCAGTGGTGTTCGCCGAATGATTCAAGCTGTTAAGGAACATCTCAACAAAGATGTTCTTTTAGAAGAAATTGAAAATGAATTTGTAGTCGCCTTACCACGAAGATAAAAGATTCCGAGTAAAAAATTCGTAAAGGGCAAAATCTGAGTAAATTCACATATTCTTAAAACTGAAGTTGTTAAAAAAACTGTTCTCTTTAAAAAGGACAAAATTCTCTCATATTTTGATTCATTTCATTTGTACTAATATCCCCTTCTACCAAAATAAAATTTTCTAAAATTGACTTTGATATTGATGAATGTGTGTACAATTAAAACAGATAAAATCAATGTTTAAAATAATCATATTTCTGCGTAAAGTTTTCCCCTTTTATCCACTTCTCGATGGCTTTGTCATCCAGAATCTTGCCAATAACCCGATATTGGGAATCGGTTAAGGGACTTTTTTCCGTTAAAGGCTGGTTTACCACACTTAAGGGAGGGCTGTAATAGTTGGAGTGGCAGAAGGTTATGCTGTCATTTTTGTAGATGATAAAACCCACATGAATATCCAGACCCACTATATATAATCCTTCACCCTTTTTGCGAATCCACGCTTCGATTTTATCCATGGGAGTGCTATTGGAAAACCGTTTGATGTTTCCGGGCCGGGCTAAATTTTTGATGATATTTTCTGACGGTTGTTGGCACATTTTTGAGGGAATACGAAATCCCGCATCCTGAAGGGTAAAAATCACAAAGCAGCCGCAGGCGATACCCCCTTTACCGGGAACCCGGGTGGTTCCATTAAAATCCCAGCGTGTACCATACCATGCGGGAAAAATGCTGTCCGTCAACATATTAAAAACATACTGCCTTGCTTCTTGAATGATCTCTGTTTTACAGGTGTCACCTGTACATTTCTCGAAACGTTCCTGGAAATTCGCCCGCGCCCGGGAAATCGACGCTTTTATTTTACCATAATTATCTTCTGCAGAGGATTGAGCCGTCACCAGTTCTGAATACAGGATCGGGAGGGTTAAAAAAACCAACCAGTAAAAAATCCGGAGGGGAAATTTGTTTTTATTAAATATTGTTCTCATTGCTTCTGAAAAAATGTTATTGAGGCGTTTTCAAAAGATATTATTTTTTGTCACATAACGGAATAAAAGAAGGATGAAATTCTAAATTGTTTTATCAAAATTCCCCCATTGCATAACCATTTCAATCTTCTATGAAAAATTCTTCCGTATCCAGCAAGGGAACCCATTTTTTAACCAACTTATCCAGCAGTTTGTTATATTCCACAGAGTACCATCCTTCTTTGCCTAAAAAACTCATTCTATCAACATCAAATAACCGTTTTTCTTTGTTACGAAGGATAAATCTTAATATGGGAGAATAATCCACATCTTTTTCATATTTCTTGATCAATTCTTTCCGTTTTTCTGCTGGTAATTTTACATTAAAAACTTTCTCGACTCCTTCCAGCAACAGTAAACTCACGTTGTAATCCTGTTCATAGATGGTGATCATTTTAGAAGTAACTTCCACAAGATAATTATCTCCCTTCGGGTGTTTGGCAAGTTCTTTTTCCACCAACTGAACCTCTTCTGGTTTTATGTATTTTCGTTTGAGCTGGATCAGGTTAACTCTTCCATCCGCCCTTTCCTGGATTTCATATCCCGGGGGTATCTCTTCCATCAATTCATCTTTGGGTTTTCTGGAGAAATAATACCGTTGTTTTCCGGATTTCGTCACTCCCCGGCAAAGATAAAAAATATGACCTCTTCTATTGGTGTACGTTACAGCCATGATACCATCTATTTTATGATTTAATTCACACAAACACTTATGGAAGTCCGTCCATGCATCCCGCCCCCTCTTGTAGCCCTGTTTGCTCATCAACAGAAGGATCCTGCGCATCCGGAAGATGCTGTGTAGATGGTCGGAGCTTTTAATAAAGATTCTTCCCAATCAAATATTACTGGAACAGTTCATTAAAAAATATTCGTTCCTTTTAATAGCTGAACGTATTATTTCCATATCATTTTATGCATCCCGCCCCAAAATATCAATAATTTTCTTTTTATTCCTATTCTCATGAATTCGTTACCATTCCACAAAATCCTCCGGATGAAACTGTTAAAAAACGAACCGCCAGGGTACACTAAGTTTTTCTTCATCATTTTTTGGTTAAATGAAAAGGAAGGAACCACATTGTTTATAAACACAACTGGTTGTTAAATCCGGGAGAAAAGCCTTTCCCGTCGGCGCTGCATGCGCTCTAACCGTGCCTGATACGCCCGGGAATACTGACGTACCATGGGCAAAAACAGCCCGTACATCAAAAGAGACAGAAGCGGATGCGGAAGGGATTGCTGGCGAATGAATTGTTTCAGTCGGGTATTTATCTTCAATTCTGTGTTCATTTCCTGCTGCTCGCGAAAAAAGAATGGGAAGAAAAGGTTGTAAAGCGATTTGCGGGAGAGACGTTTCAATCGTTCCCCGATGGAATATTTTCGAAAATGCTGAAAAGTAAGGCGTTTTTCTCGCACGGCATGGGTAATTTCCTGTTCCTCAAACCCTTCCTGCCGGGCAATCCACTGGGAGGCCAGAAACACATGGGAAGGCTGTTTCCAGAATTCCGAGGGTACATTTCCAAACTCCCAGGGCTGAAACCGTCCGGGATAGGCAGCCGAAAGCGCCCGGTAAATGTTCTTGCCATAACGCCATTCAAACACAGTGGCTAAACCGGCCTGGTTAAAGGTTTTGCGGGTCAATTTGCCTTCACGATACAGGGCGGGTAGTTGCGCAGGTTGCCAGCCGTTTTTCTCCACCATCCGTCTTACTGCCCGAGCGGCATTCTCCTCCGTCCAGTAACTGCGCGGGACCTTCCCCAATTCCCAGGGCTGCAAATGGGGATAAGCCGCCTGCAAAGCCGCCGAAACGGAATTATAATACCGACCGAACAGGTAGGATAGGCCATTCTCGGCAAAATGTTTCCGGGTAAGGGAATTCTTTCCCAGTCGATCGGGATGCAAACCCAATCTCTCTTCCACCAACCAGCGAATGGCCTGGATGCGATGTTCCTCCTTTTCCCAGTAATTTTCCGGAGTACGACTCTGCATCCAGGGCTGGATGCGACGAGGAAACGCGTTAGCCAGCACGCGATTCAGGGAATAGTTAAACAGCCGATAAATGCTCTGAATTTTGTAGCGAATGAAAAATGTGTCGTTCTCCTCCCGCAAAATCCGCAGGGGATCGTCTCTTAAGTAATCGTTCACTAAAAAACGAACGATGACGCCAGCGCGGCGTTCGGGTTCGTACCGAAAAAAGTTAGGCGGGAAGGAATGCTCGAGTCCGGCCAGCACCAGTTTGTAACAGGAAATTATTTGCTGCTCGGTTAACTGATACTGTACATCATCCACAGGTTGAAAATCGATTTTTCCCTCGGGATAGAGCCGGCGCAGTTGCTGGATTCTTTCTTCAACCCAGTGAATACGTTCCGGGTGGGTCATCCAATCCCGCTGGTAAAGCAACACCTCCAAAAACCCATCTTCTCTGCCATCGCTGGGGACAAGCAACCGGGTGAGGTAATGAAAACTGGCAGGAGATAAATGGTGTTGTAACAACTGCAGAATCTTCTTGCGGGCGGCGGGCGATTCTTCTCTTCCCTCTCCCTGAAAAACGGTTATTTCCTCCTGTCCAAGAAAATCCGCTATCTTTTCCAGAGGCACCACCCGTTTTTTATTCAACTCCAGAAAGAAGGTCTTTTTTACCACCTCTAATGCGGTTTGCAGTGCAGGAAAGTAAATAGCCCGGTTGAAGGGGACGGTTTGAATCAACCGCACCACGGCCTCTTCGGCCAGAGCGGATTGAGCCAGTTCGTTCAGCATCTCCTGCTGGTCTATGATATCGTACCCCCGCTGGCGAAATTTCCGCTGCAAAAGTTCCTGCGCCAGCTCCAGGGCAGAACGATAGTTTTCGTGAATTTGGGCGGTATCCCGATTCATTTTTATCCCTATTTTAAGATCACCGAAACATGCTCTCATTAAATCCATTTCTGTAGCAATGTAGGGAATTGTGGAAAAAATTTCCTTATTCGGGCTCACATCACCATAAAAATGCTGCGAGAATTTTACCTTTCTGCGGGAAAATTAATGCGTTTTCCTGAAAAACCAGCCCCGGAATTTCGAAACATCTTCAGGAACGGGGAATCGGTTCATCTCCAGAATATTTACTGCCACACTTCCATTCTATTCCTTCTTCTGCATCATCCCTTCGGGCATCTGCACCGCAACCACTTCACCGCGCACACACAATGTATTTTCGGCAAAAAGTTCAATATCCACCACTACTTTTCGTCCTTTAATTTCCTTTACCCGGCCAATCAATTCCAGTTCTACCCCCAGAGGAGTGGGCTTCAAATAATCCACCTTCAAAGAAGCGGTAACAAAACGAAAAGGAGGTTCGGTACCCGGTTCGCGTCCCGCAGCCTGATAGGCAGCAGCCGCGGCGGTACCGGTTCCATGGCAATCCACCAGCGAAGCCAGTAACCCACCGTACACGTAACCGGGAATGGCAATGTGGTAGGGACGCGGGGTGTAGTGAGCCACCGATTTCTCGCCATCCCAATAGCTTTGAATATGCAGCCCATGCTCATTCAACCGCCCGCATCCATAACAGTAGCTTAATTCATCGGGATAAAAATCCTGAATAGGTTTTCGCACAACCGGCTTTTCCATAGAAAATCTCCGAATTTTAATTTTTCTGGAATCGCTTTTTCACCAAAGGAAAATATAATATGTATGGCAGGTATTTGGAAAAGGAAATTATTTACAGGTAACTATTGAGATTCATTTGCATCAAAAGAGCGTACTAAAAACAGAAAGAGGTGAGTATGGTCATTACCGGAAAAACGAAGGTTAAAGAGGCGCTGGATGCCAATCCGAAATTAAAGGACATTTTAATTCAAATTTCACCTAAATTCTCGAAACTAAACAATCCCCTTATCTATAAAACGGTGGCGAAATGGGCAACGTTTAATGATGTGGCCCGAATCGGGGGTATTTCCATTTGCGAACTCCTCCATCAACTTAACAAAGCCAATGGGACGGAAGATGAGTTGTACAATGCTTTTCCGGAATGTGTGCAGGAATTTCCCCAGGAGGCGGAAACCGGGGAACGACCAGCCTGGATGGACACCGTTCGCCAGTTTATTCTGTTCGATGTGCGGGAGCGGAACGATTATTTCTTCCCGGAGGTGATTAAAAAATTGCGCTCTCTTCAGCCGCACCAGGCTTTAACGGTGATTAATAATTTCGATCCTGTTCCTTTGAAAAACACGGCTGAGGAGATGGGATTTTCCCATTACACGGAAAAGATATCCGATTATGAATACCAGGTTCATTTTCATTCCGAAAAACCACAAAAACGGGATGTTTCCCGCTGGCTGGAATATAAAGATGAGTTTGAAGTGCTGGATGTACGCGGATGGAAGGAGGATCCCTTCACGGAAATTCTTAAGGTGGCCAACCGTACTCCGTACGGAGAAGGCTTTCGTTTGGTTCAGATGTTCGAACCCATTCCTCTGATTAACATGCTGAAGCCGCTGGGATTTGATCACTACACCGAAAAAATCTCCGATTTTCGGTATCATATCTATTTTTGTAAAACGCGGGAAGTGGCTCCTTCTTTCAAAATTGGTGCGGATAAAAAAATCCCCATTGTCATCCAGTCCGCTACCCCGGTGGTGTATCCTGTGCTGATGCGCTTGCTGCAATCCTCCCGCTTAATGGAGCGAGTAAAGATTGAAGACATGAAAGTGTGGTACGAAACGGAAAAACACATGGGCTGGATTGTGAACGGAAAGGCGGATATCAGTTTTTCGGCGGTGGTGGCGGTAGCAAAGCTCTTCTTAAACGGTACAGATATCAAACTGGCTTCCATTGACGTCTGGGACAATTTCTATTTACTTACCCGGGGATACAAAGCGGAGAGCTTTACCGATCTGAAGGGACACACCATCCATGTACCGCTATTTCGTGCCGCTCCTCCCTTTGCTGTAACCTCTTATTTAATGAAAAAGCTGGGTTACACTCCGGACGATTTTCAATTTGCTTTTGGGGAACCATTCGGTCGCCCCGGGGTGATGATGCAGCAATTCATCCGGGGGGAAATTGATACCGTGCTGCTCCGGGAACCGGAAGCCAGTTTTGCCCTGTTTGGTGCCGGGCAGGACGCGCACGTGTCTTTAACCTACAGCGAGCTGTGGAAGCAAATCCAGCCAGAGTTCGACCGCTTACCCAATGCCGGTGTGGTGTTTAAGGGGGAATTTCTCCGCAAATATCCCGAAATTGCGCGTTTGTTTCTGGAGGAACTCGAGGAGGCCATTCGCTGGGTCAACGCAAATCCCCGGAAAGCAGCGCAATTAAGCTACGACATTATGGGGCAGCATCCAGAAGCGGTTCAATTGTTTCTGAAGCGGGTTAAATTTTCCCATGAACCAGCCATTCAGGTTAAAGATAAAATTCAACAATATGTGCGTGTTCTTCACGAAGAAGGGGTTATTAAACTCAAAGCAGGCGCCGAGGCCATGGATGAGCTGTTTGAGCTGGAGATTTAGATTTTGAGGGAAATGTTTTTCTTTTAAAAAGTGATGTTAA
>JALWDQ010000769.1:0-2717 GCA_027039625.1 Calditrichia bacterium
TCTCGATGCCTTCGGTAACCTCTTTCAGGCTGTACTCGCGAGCAATGGGAGCTTTGGCTGCTAAAGTTTCAGCAATTTCGCGAGCACGTTTTAACAGATTTTCCTGAGGAACCACTTCATTAACCAGTCCCAAATCCAATGCCTTTTCAGCATCCACCATTTCGCCGGTCAACAAAAGGTAGAGGGCTCGAGCAGAACCGATAATCCGGGGTAAGCGTTGAGTGCCACCGTAACCCGGAATGAGTCCCAGATTAATTTCCGGTTGCCCGAATTTGGCATTTTCTGAGGCAATGCGTAGATGGCAGGCCATGGCCAGCTCGCATCCCCCACCCAGTGCAAATCCGTTGATAGCAGCAATGACCGGTTTGTCCATTTTTTCGATAAATCGAAAAACCCGTTGCCCGCGCAGAGCAAAAATGCGCCCGGAAATATCATCGTGGTCACGGATCTCTTCAATATCTGCGCCTGCCACAAATGCCTTCTCGCCACTCCCGGTAATAATAATCACCTTTACTTCTGTATCAGATTTCAATTTCTTGAAAATCTGAAAAAGTTGTGTGATGGTTTCGGCATTTAATGCATTCAGTTTTTTGGGACGGTTAATGGTTACCGTAGCAATGCCATGCTCAACCTCCAATAAAATGTTCTCTTCGGCCATAGCGTTTCCTCCATAAATAAAGTTCGAAAATTTTGGAGCAGAGTTTCTATTAGTGAATCGAGAACCAGATTTTTACGATGTACAAAATAGTTATGTATGGTTCTAATAAAGAGTGGTTCGATTCAGAAAATAAAAAATAGACCAGCGGGATTTACACCAGTTCAACGATACTTCGGTTGCCCAGCATAAACCGCTGGGTGCGCGGCATTCCTTTTGCCCGTACAATTTCCACCTGGGAACCCAGAATACTGCTTTCGATGCGAATTCCCACATCTTCGATGCGACATTCATCCATTACAATGCTAAATTCAATTTCGCTGTTTTTCACCACCGAATGGTGATAAATGGAAGTGTAGGGACCGATGTAGCTGTTTTCAATCACGGTGTTTTTACCGATAATTGCCGGTCCGCGAATATGACTGTTGATGACGCGAGCTCCCTCTTCCAGAATCACCTTTCCGGCCAGGTGGGATTGTTCGTCTGCTTCCCCCAGCGATTCCTGCTCCAGATTCTCCAGAATCAACCGATTGGCTTCCAGAAGATCTTCGGGTTTACCGGTATCCTTCCACCACCCGGTAATTTCTGAGTAGGTGATTTTGTATCCTTTGTCCAGCAGGTACTGGTGGGCATCCGAAATTTCCAGTTCGCCCCGGGCGCTGGGCTGAATGGAATTAACCGCTTCGAAAATGGTGGAATCGTACACATAAATGCCTGCTACGGCAAATTCACTTTTAGGATGTTTGGGTTTCTCTTCTATGGAAACGATTCGGTTACCCTGCAGCTCCGGTACACCAAACCGCCAGGGATCTTTCACCCGCGCCAGCGTAAGGTGGCAGTTGCATCCATCGGATTGAAATTTCTCGATGAAACGTTTCACCCCTCCCACCACCATATTGTCTCCCAGATAGAAAATGAACGGTTCATCGCCAATAAAATCCTGCGAAATTTTAACTACATGAGCCAGCCCCAGAGGTGCTTCCTGGGGAATGTAGGTAATATGGACTCCCCATCGACTCCCATCCCCAATGGCGCGTTGGACATCGTCGTTATCCGCATTAACTACAATGCCGATATCTGTAATTCCTGCTTCCACCACCGCTTCGATGGCATAGTGCAATATGGGCTTATTGGCAATGGGAATGAGATGCTTGTTTTGTGTATGGGTGATGGGTTGCAATCGCGTGCCGCGACCTCCGCTGGTAATTAGTGCTTTCACCTGCAATCTCCTGTATTTTATTCTTCCGCTGTTTTCTGGTGATAATAAAATTAAAGGAAAAAGTTTCGGAATCAACCTTTTTGTGAGAAAAGGAAGGTGAATTTGAAACGAATGTTCGGAGTTTTTGGTTTTGAGTTACCCAAAATCAATGAAAAAGTTAATAAGAAAGAAGTTCAATTACGAAGCATGGTGAGTTTTCTTACCGAGCAACTCCCAGCATCTGAACTCGTTCTTGTCAATGACGACTCTGGAAACTCCCGCTGCAACGTTTAAAATTCCAAATCCCAAGTAACAATAAATAAATTCTCAATCTCAAATCACAAACTATGAAAAACATACTCCAGATCCCAAATTCCAGAAAATAAGTCAATATGACTTGCTCTTTTTTATTTGATTAGGTCATCATTTTTTATTCGTGTTTATTCGTGAGATTCGTGGTTAATCATCTTTAGCCCTGATTATGTGGTTACCGGATTGTTTGGCTAAAACCTGTTTTACGCCCCTTGCACCCCTGTCCAATTCCAGCTCAGGGAGCGCATGATTTATCAAAAAATAAAAAAGCTGTGTAACTTCTGCATCGTAATCGAATCAAAATTTTTGAATTGAGGCTTGACAGCCGTTTTTTTTGTTTTATATTATTAGCACTCAAAAGAAGAAAGTGCTAAATATTGAGTGTAATTCATTGATATTTAAGAAGATAAAAGGAGGGTGGAAAAATGAAGCTGAAACCATTGGGTGATCGGGTGGTGGTCAAACCCATTGCCGAAGAGGACAAAACACCCGGTGGAATCATTCTTCCTGATACGGCCAAAGAGAAGCCTATGCGTGGGGAAGTGATCGCGG
>JALWDQ010000770.1:0-27354 GCA_027039625.1 Calditrichia bacterium
CCCTCTCTTTATCATCTATGAATTGCTGGAAAGGCGGGTAAGTTTTTTCTTCGACTTCCGCAACCTTTCGCTCCGGAGAAAGCGCCGCCATCCCGGGAAGCAGGGTCTGTATGTCCAGCGATTTCATATCGGAAAGGGCAATGAAGCGCTCCACCATATTCTCCAGCTCCCGCACATTCCCGGGCCAGTCGTATTCCATAAACCGCTGCAAAAGTTCGGGGGGAACCTGTTTAATTTTTTCCGGGGCGCCATGCTTTTCCAGAAAATGTTCGAACAAAGCCGGAATATCTTCCTTTCGCTCCCGTAACGGAGGCACCTGAATGGGGATGATATTCAGGCGGTAGTACAAATCCTCGCGAAAGCGATTCTGGGCTACCCGTTCCTGCAAATCGATTTTGGTAGCGGCAATCACCCGCACATCCACCTGCACCGTTTCCGTTCCCCCCACGCGATGGAATTCCCGCTCCTGAAGCACCCGCAACAGCTTCACCTGCAACGGCATGGGCAAATCATCAATATCATCGATAAAAAGAGTACCGCCATTTGCCCGCTCGAAATACCCAATGTGGCGGCGGATGGCGCCAGAAAACGCCCCCTTTTCGTGCCCGAACAGTTCGCTCTCCAGCAGGGTTTCCGGAATAACCGCGCAATTGATGGGAACAAACGGTTTATCCCGACGGGCACTGTGGTAGTGCAGGGCACGTGCCACCAGCTCTTTGCCGGTACCACTCTCGCCCTGAATCAGCACGGTGTAGTCGTGGCGTGCGACGTGGCGGATGGTTTCCAGCAGGCGCCGCATGGGCGGAGAATTCCCCACAATCACCCGGTTCTCGAATAGCTTCAACCGCTTTTTCAAGCGCACATTTTCGTCCAGCACTTTGTGGAATTGCTGCAGGTGCTGCAACATACTCAACAGCTTATCGGGCGAGAACGGTTTGGTCAGGTAGTCGTACGCCCCCATTTTGAGCGCCTCCACGGCTGTTTCCACCGTTCCGTAAGCGGTCATCATGATGACCGTGCAATCCGGTGCCCGTTCTTTCACCTCCTTCAGCACCTCCAGACCGCTGATGCGGGGCAACCGCAAATCGGTAATCACCACATCGAAGGGCTGCTTACGAAACAACTCCAGCCCTTCCTGACCGCTGGCGCTGCTCACAACCTCGTAGCCTTCTTTCTTTAAAGTATTGGAAAGCGTAATTCGGGTAATCTTTTCGTCTTCAATCAGCAAAATTCTCATGTTAATCTTTCAGAATGAAATGTTTTTTTGTGAACACTCTCGTTCTTTTCAGAGCGTTTCGTTCACCGGTTCCAGAGGCAGAATCACCCGGAACTCCGTTCCTTCTCCCGGCGTGCTCTGCACTTCGATGGTGCCGCCGTGGGACTCCACAATTCCCAGCGCCACACTGAGTCCCAGACCCGTGCCCTCTCCCGGTTCTTTCGTGGTGTAGAAGGGATCGAAAATGTGAGGTAACTCTTCCGGCGGAATCCCCACCCCATCATCCCGGATGATGATGCGGATGTGCCCGGGATCGGGCTGGTCGGTTTGCACCTGGATGCGACCGCCTTCCTTCACCGCATCGTAGCTATTCAACAACAAATTCATCAGCACTTCCTGCATCAAATGGTAATCGGCTTTAACGGAAGGGAGAGGCTCCATCAGGTTTAATTCCAGCGAAATCTGTTTCTGGTTAATGCGATACTCCATGAGCTGAAGCACGCGGCGCACCGCTTCGTTCATATCCACCGGCTCGATGGATTTCGACTGCTTGCGGGCAAACCCCAGCAGTTTTTGCACCACCGTTTCGATGTGGTTTAGTCCTTCATTAATTAATTGCAGGTACTCCCGGAACTGCTCTTTGTCTTCCGGATCGCGCTGGATGGCATAGACGCAGTTTTTAATTCCGTTGAGGGGATTATTAATTTCGTGCGCCACCCCGGAAGCCAGCCGTCCAATGGAAGCCAGTTTCTCGGCATGGTAAATCTGCTTCTGCGCCTGGATGAGCTGGCGGCGGGACTGCGCTAGACGCTGCCGCAGCATTTCAAAATGCTCGATGAGAAAGGCAATTTCGTCTGCCCGGTGCAGAGAAGGGGCAATCTCCAGACTGCGATCGGATTCCAGATCGATTTTATCCATGGCTTCCACCAGTTGTTCCAGAGATTGCACCAGCCGCCCGATTAAATAGGACACCACCAGAAGGGTAGCGCTAATAACCAGGGTAGTGACGCTGAGGAGCAAAAAAAACAAATGGCGAATTTCTGCCCGGGTTTTTTCCGCATCGAAAGCCATCCGCAGAATTCCCCAGCGCTTCCCGGCAATTTGCAGCGGCAGTCCCGTTTCAATCACCCAGCCGTAGCGGGGATGAGAATAAATATGACTCACCAGCCCCCGGGCATTCTGTAACCTTAAAGAGAGCGAATCCCGATACACCCGATTGTACCGGGAAGGGTCGCTATGCGCCACCACGCGCAATTGGTTATCCAGCACCGCAATGTAGCGCAAACCCGGTACCTGCTGTTTCAAATCATTAATATAGGATTCCAGCAAATCCTCTGCCTGGAAGTTTCCGTTTTCGCTATAAATGAGGGCATCCAGCACGGAGATGGAGAAAGCGCGCGTCACCGATTCCGCCCGTTGATGCAATTTGTTGAGAATGAGCGAGCGCCACTGAAGCAAAATCCCCAGCGAAATCCCCATCATCAGCAGGGTAATCACCGTTCCCACGGCAAGAACCATGCGCGTCTTCAAACTATGCTGGATGGCTTTAACCGGTGACATCTGTTCCCTTATTTAATTAAATAAAAATAGGTGCCGAATCTGGCGCCGCACACCTCAGTGTTCACTTTTTCTTTGTTCGTTTTTGAAGCAGGGACAAAATGGTTTCGTAGTCACTATCTGCCGCTTCCACAAAACCGTAGGCAAACTCCCGATCCCAGTAACTCACCAGCTGGCGGTACTTCTCCTGGTGCACATCGATTTTCAGAAGTGCCCGGCGAATTTCCTCTACTACCCGCGGGTCTGATTTGCGGGAAATGACAATAGGCGAACTGGGAATGGGTTGAGAAAAGGCACAAATTCGAATCCCTCGATTCAGATACTCCCGTGCCACGCGATCCTTCACCACACCAGCATCAAAATTTCCCTTTAACACCTGGTAAATTACAGTATGGTGATGGGAAAAATGCCGTACGGACTTCAAATCGTCGGGAGAAAGTCCATGCCTTTGCAGTTCGCCCTGGAACAACCAGTTTCCGGAAAAGGATTGCCGGGAAGGAAGCGCCAGCCGCATCCCTTTCAAATCCTGGATGCCGTAAATGGGAGAATCGCTGCGGGTAATGAGCACGGAGTGAAAATACGGCTCAAAATTTTCGTTCAGCGGTTTTAAAATGGCCTGCAATCCGTATTTTTCGCGAGTGAGCACGTAAATGTAAGAACCCAAGAACGCTGCCGCTACTTCTCCCCGAGCCAGTTGCTCCACAGTTTGCTGGTACGAACTGCTCAATTTCAGAACAAATCGGTAAGGAGTATTTTCCGTTAAATAATTCATGAGGGGTTGGTAGCCCTGGTAAATCAAAGTGGGCGGATAGCGAGAAATCACCCCAAAACGCACCACCGGTTTACCATTATCGGCCTCCTGTACCGCCCCGGTAAACTCTGCAGACGGAAGCGGTTGAGAAATATCCGTTACCCGCTGATAAATAAAATAAGTAATTAGCCCCAGCAACAGGGCTACCAGTAAGAATCCCGGTATCGCTTTACTCTTCAAAGCCCACATTTCCTTAATTAAATGAACCATGGGAATCGTTGCTAATTTCTTGCCAGATTTTCTTCATTAATTATTTCCTGTAACTTAACACTTCCCGGTTCAGAGTGCAACGGAAATTGGCCATTATTCGCCAAAAAAGCGGCGATATATCGCCACCTGACGACAGAGCGCCACACCTTCCCCCATTCCCATTGTTCCAAAGAGCAAAGCCCAAATCCAGTGTAGGACCAATCCCGGGGCATGTCCACCTCAGGAGAGACAGATTCGTTTCACAAAAAAGAGGCTTCTACCCCTGAGGCGGGTAAGGAATGGTGTTCCAACTTCAATAATAACAAATTATTAAAGATACTTAATGGAGAATGACCTCTCCTTCCAATTTAATATTCCCGGAAATGACAGAAAGGCTTTGAGATTTTTTTACTGGAAATTTTAATTATATTTAAGGAATAAAACACCTGGCACAGGATTTGAATTAAAACCGTTGTTTAAAAAACTGGGTACCACAAATTCAGGAGACAGAGATATGGAAAAAATTATTCCACGCTGGGAATGGCGAACGTTTGGTGAAGATCTTTCGGATGGGATTGCTGCCATCCAGAAATATCCGCAGGGGAAAGTGCGCGAAAGTTCGGAAATTTACATCCTTTCCGAAAAGAGTAACGACAACACCAAAATCCGCGACATGCTGATGGATATTAAGACCCTGCTTCGGGTGAATCAGGACGGCCTGGAGCAGTGGACACCCATCATGAAAGCAGGTTTCCCCATTCACATCACCGATCTGGCGGTAGTGTACAAAGCATTTAACATCCCCATGCCCTACTTCCAGCGGGACGAATACACCTACGAGCAGTATCTGGAAGAACTGATTAAACCGGCGCCGGAACTGCACATCGTGGATGTGTTCAAAAAACGGTACGGTTACACCATCGACGATTGTATTGTGGAAATCGCCGAAGTAACCTTCAATGGTAATCCCATTAAAACCATTGCAGTGGAACATGCCGATCCGGAGCTGGTCATCAATACGGTGAAGAAACTGGGTCTGGATCATTACGAAAATGTTAATTACATCAAAGCCATGAAGCGTTCGGTGGGGTTGAATTACTAACCCTCCGGGCAAAGTGCAAAAACAACTGAATTATCATGGAACGCTACCAATTCACAACCGGACCGATTCAGGAAGTAAGCTGGGGGAGGTTTGTCATTGGTGGTCAGGAACACGCCAAATTATCCAGGGGTCGCATCGTGGGGGTGGGAAAGGACATTCGCCTGATCGGAGAGCACCTGGAAGCCTGGGCAGAACGTCAGGGGCATCGGCTCACCATCCCCATGGTGGAAAAAGCAGTGCAGGCGGACGTGGAAACGGTAATTATCGGCAACGGATTTTTAGGGGCGGTGGAAGTACCGGCAGAGGTACGCAACTACATCCGGCAGCAGGGTAAGGAGCTGATTGTGGAAAAAACACCCGAAGCCTGCCGCCGGTTCAACGAACTGCTCTCCCGCGGAAAAAAGGTGGCGTTGTTAGCTCACGGTACCTGCTAAGGCGGACTTTCCCCATCAACAGCCGGTCTCCGGCAAAGGTAGCACATTTAATTAAACAGAAGTTAAAGGAGCAGTGGACAATGGCACAGGAAATTGAACGCAAATTTTTAGTTAAAAATCACGATTTTAAGAAACAGGCAACCCGGGCGATTCGCATTGTGCAGGGGTACCTCTCCTCTGTACCCGAACGAACCGTACGGGTACGGATTAAAGGCGACAAAGGATACCTCACCGTAAAAGGAATTGGCAACGAAAGCGGAGCCAGCCGCTTCGAGTGGGAAATTGAAATCCCCACCGCTGACGCCGAAAACCTGCTTAAGATTTGCGAACCGGGGGTGATTGATAAGACCCGCTACCTGGTACCCGTTGGAAATCATACCTTCGAGGTCGATGAATTCTACGGAGACAACGAGGGATTAATTTTAGCCGAAGTGGAATTGAAATCCGAAGACGAAGAATTCGAAAAACCCGAGTGGCTGGGCGAAGAAGTCACGGGCGATGTCCGTTATTACAACGCCATGCTTATGAAACATCCTTATCGGGAATGGAACAAAAAATAACACGGGGATGGCGTAGCCAGCACAGAGCTATTCTGCGGCAGGCAAAACGCCGGTAACCCGTTCGAACCCAAAATTAAATTTTGTTGAAGATGGAATCCGGTTTAAGCGAGAGGCCTGTGAAACGTTATTTCTTTAACATATTCCTTGTTCTACTCATTGTTTTTCCCGGTTTTCTGCATGCCGATTTCCCCGAAAAACCCATTACCATCATTGTGCACAGTAAACCGGGGAGCGCCATCGACATTACGGCACGGCAGATTGCCAACCTTGCCCGCAAATACACCGATACTCCCATTCTGGTGGAAAACAAAAGCGGTGGTTCCGGTGTAGTCGCCATGCGCACCGTCCTTAGCAAGCGGGCCGATGGCTACACCGTGCTGGGAGTCACCAAATCGTTTATTTCCACGGTACTCCTCACCAAAAGCGGAGTGAATCTGGACGATTTTTACTTTTTGGCCTGCATGGTGGTGGATCCGGAAGCACTCATCACCAACCGCCATTCCCGGGTACGCACGCTGGAGGACATTATTGCCGATGCGAAAGCGAAAAAGGGAAAACAACGCTGGTTGGGTCCACTGGTGGGAGGTGTGGATCATTTGATGGCGGTTAAAACCTGGGAAGTATTGGGTATTAAAGGGGAATGGATTCCTTACGAAGGTGGTTCCGATGCCCTGGCGGCGCTGATGGGCCAACACGGAGCGGTGTATGTGGGAAATCCCGTGGATGTGAAAGGGCGCCCTTCGTTAATGATTGCAGCCGTGGCTGCTCCGGAACGGTTACCCCAATTTCCGGATGCTCCCACATTTGTGGAAAAAGGGTATCCCCTGAAAAACGAAGTGCTCTGGCGAGGTTTTGCCGTTAAAAAAGGAACCCCCTACCAGGCCATTCAATACCTCACTGATTTGTTGCACAAAATCAGCCAGGATTCGGAGTGGGTGGCGTTTATCGAGAACACCTCGGCACAACCAGTGTTTTATCCCCACACAGAGTTTACCCGCATGGTACAGCGCGACCAGAAAGAAGCTATTAAATATCTGAAAAAGGCGGGCATCCTGAAGACCACCCCACCTCAGGCGGCTCAGCATCAGAAGCGTATGGCCCTGATTCTGGCCGCTACTTATCTGCTGCTGATGCTGGTAGTGTATGTTTTTAAACGGGAGTGGCTGAATGGGGACACGGTAATTGCTTCATTTATTATTTTTTTCAGTATTTACCTCTACTACCTTACGCTGGACTTCCCCCGGGGGAAGCTGGCCTCTACGGTGGGTCCGGCCTCCATGCCACGACTCTGGATTTACGGCTTGTGGCTTTTTAGCGGCTGGTTAATTGGGCAACGTCTGCGCGGCAAAGCAGACGATCCCCCTTCCACCGGGCGTATTCTGATCCCCCTCCGGCTCATTGCCCTGGTGCTGGCCTATTTGCTGGTGATGAAATACATCGGTTACTATTTGAGCACTTTCTTATTTTTGTTGATCGGATCCTATTCCATGAACTACCGCAAACATGCGGTAATCTGGGCAGTGGTTATCGCTTTTGTGGCTTTCTCGTATCTGATTTTTTACCGGGTGTTGCAGGTACCTCTTCCACTGGGAGTGTGGTTCGATTAACCACCCGGGCAATTTTCGAAGAAGGTAACAGACTGAAGTTTAGAACCTGAAGAAACAGGAAACAGACGCATGGAGATTTTTTCGGAGCTATTGCAGGGGTTTCAACTGATTCTGGGCTGGACGCCCCTATTTATCATCGCCGTGGGTGTGATGATGGGAATTCTGGTGGGCGTTCTTCCCGGTCTTTCTCCGGCCATGGGCGTTGCCCTGCTGGTTCCCTTTAGCTACGGGATGGATCCCCTATACGCCCTTATTCTGCTGGCTTCGGTATATGCTGCCGCCAACTATGGGGGAACCATCACGGCTATTGCCATCAACACCCCCGGTACGCCTTCGGCCATTGTCTCCACTTTCGACGGTTACCCGCTCACCCAGCAGGGGCAGCCCGGGCGAGCGCTGGGGGCATCGGTGATTGCCTCCACCATTGGTGGCCTGTTCGGCACGGTGGTACTGATTTTCTTTTCTGTTCCCCTGGCTAAAGCGGCACTAAAGTTTGGCCCGGCAGAATATTTTGCCCTGGCAATTTTTGGACTGACCATCATTTCTTCCCTCTCCCGGGGTAATTACATAAAGGCATTTATTGCCACTCTTATTGGTTTGTTGCTGAACACGGTGGGGATGGATCCCTTTACCGGTTATCTCCGCTTCACGTTTGGAATTCCCGAGCTGGCGGATGGCTTCAGTTTCATCCCGGCGCTCATTGGTTTATTTGCGCTGGGCGAAATCTTTCTGGCACTGGAGAAGTCCGGCGAGGTGAAAGCGGCGATGAAGAAAATTTCCGGGAAAATGCCCCGGTTAAAAGAGATCTGGAACATCAAACGTACAATCCTTCAATCCTCTCTGCTGGGCACGCTCATCGGGGTGGTTCCCGGAGCCGGGGCAACCATTGCGGCCTTCATTGCCTACAACGAAGCCCGACGCATCAGTAAAAATCCGGAAATGTTCGGCAAAGGTGCTCTGGATGGTGTGGCAGCCTCGGGGGCAGCGACCAGCGGCTCGGTAGGCGGAGCCCTGGTACCGCTCCTTACCCTGGGTATTCCCGGCAGTGCGGCTACGGCCGTCCTTATCGGCGCCTTGATGCTGCACGGCCTTACCCCGGGACCGGAGCTGTTCAAAGACAACGCACCGGTGGTGTACGGTCTGTTTGCCAGTCTGTTTTTTGCTTACGGGGTCATGTTCTTGCTGGGGTACCTGGGAAACCAGTTGTGGATAAAAATCATTTCCCTGCCGCGCGCTCTTCTATATCCCATCATTCTGGCCATTGCCGTCATTGGGAGTTATTCCGTTAGCAACTCCATGTTCGATGTGTGGAGCTGCCTGGGGTTTGGTGTGCTGGGCTGGATTCTGCGCCGGTACAACTTCCCTACAGCGCCGGTTATTCTGGGATTAATTTTAGGATTTCTGGCGGAAACCAATTTCCGGCGAGCGCTCCTCATGGGCGATGTGCGTATATTCTTTACCCGGCCGGTAAGCCTGGTGCTGCTTGTTCTGGCAGCACTCTCCTTTTTCTATCCCTTAATTAAAGGGAAGATTTTCACTCATAAACAGGAATAATGGTTTTTATTATTTTGTGAAAAATAATTCCGAGAAACCAATGAATCCATAAAACCAAAATGAGGCAGAAAGATGGCATTTCTATTCAAAAAAACCAAAGAGCTGGAATCGCAGATTGATGAATATCTGGATTGTGTGGTTCGGGGTGCACTGCTGTTTCGCCAGGGGGTGAAATACTACTTACAGGGTCGCACCGACGATTTTGAACAGCGGCTCCATGACCTGGATAGTCTGGAAAGCCGGGGCGACCAATTGCGCCGCGATATCGAAAGCAAATTGTACGAGCAGACCCTCATCCCGGAATCCCGGGGCGATGTGCTTGGGCTGCTGGAAAGTACCGACACGGTGCTCAACACCATGAACGAAACGCTGCTGCAATTTTCGGTGGAAATCCCGGAAATCATTGAAGAATTGCACCCCTTGTACATTGAATTAGCAGAAGTTTCCACCCAGGGCGTGGAAGCCATGGTGCTGGCAATTCGCGCCTATTTCCGGGAACTCTCGGCGGTACGTGACCACATCAACAAAGTGCTTTTTTATGAAAAAGAATCGGATAAAATTGCCGAGAAGATTAAACGCATTGTGTTTCGTAAAGACGACCTGCGTCTGAGCCACAAGATTCACATGCGCTATTTTGCGTATCATATCGAGAACATTGCCGACGATGCCGAAGACGTATGCGACCGTCTGGCCATTGCAACCATCAAACGCTACTTATAACGGGAGATTGAGTGACCATGATCTGGTTTTTCTTATTAAGCGGATTATTTTTAGGATGGTCGCTGGGGGCGAACGATGCGGCGAATGTGTTTGGTACGGCGGTAGGTTCCAAAATGGTACGCTTCAAAGTAGCGGCGCTGGTAGCCAGTGTATTTGTTATTCTGGGGGCCGTCATCAGTGGTGCCGGGGCTGCCCACACACTGGGTAAACTGGGTGCCGTCAATGCGCTGGCAGGTTCCTTTACTGTAGCCCTGGCGGCAGCAGCCACCGTAACCTGGATGACGAAGCTGAAATTACCGGTCTCCACCTCTCAGGCTATCGTTGGCGCCATCATTGGATGGAACCTGTTCACCGGTTCGCCCACCGACCTGAACTCTCTGGGAAAAATTGTTTCCACCTGGGTGGTCTCTCCCATCCTGGCGGCGGTTTTTTCCATTATTTTATTTAAACTGTTCAAAATTGTGCTGGGCCGCGCCCGCATCCACATGCTGGAATTGGATGCCTACACCCGCGTTGGTCTGATCGTCGTAGGAGCTTTCGGCGCCTATAGTTTGGGTGCCAACAATATTGCCAACGTGATGGGAGTGTTTGTACCCGCTTCCCCTTTCCGCGATATTACTCTGCTGGGTTTCTTCCACTTCAGCGGCACTCAGCAGCTCTTCCTCCTGGGCGCCCTGGCCATTGCTGTGGGAATTTACACCTACTCGGAACGCGTGATGCGTACCGTGGGGAACGAAGTGTACAAACTCACCCCGGTCATGGCTCTGATTGTGGTGCTTTCCGAATCGCTGGTGTTGTTTCTGTTTGCTTCCGAAAGCCTGGAACACTGGCTGGCCTCTCACGGATTACCCACCATTCCTCTGGTACCGGTGTCCAGTTCCCAGGCGGTAATTGGTGCCGTTATCGGGATTGGCCTGGCGAAAGGGGGTAAAGGCATTAATTTTGGCATACTGGGGAAAATTGCTTCCGGTTGGATAACCACCCCCATAGCCGCTGCCCTGTTTAGCTTTGTGGCTCTCTTCTTCGTACAGAATGTGTTTGAGCAGCAGGTGGTCCGGCCGGTAACCTACGAACTCTCGCCGGCTGTGATGCAAAAATTGGCCGAAAAGCATATTCCCATCACTCACCTCAAAGAGCTGGAAGGTAAGCGGTTTTACAATATGTCCAAATTCCGCGAAGCTCTGAAATCCCGCGAGAACCTGAGTGAAACTCAATTGTACCAGATTTTCAACATTGCCCAGCGGGACAGCTTCCGCATCGACTCCACCATTGCCAGCAGGGAAATGGATCCCAATCACTTTACCCGGGAACAAATTGAAGCGGTTAAAAAGCTGCACGGAAAAGTTTTCGTACACAAGTGGCAATTAGACGAGGCGCTGGCACAGATAAGCCCGGCCTGGCGTCTGAAACCGGAAAACAATGCCAACAAAATTTATAATAAAGCTATACGCAAGAAACGCCGCGAGCTATATTTAATTTTCAAAGTAAACCCTTAACGGATTGATTAATTGTAAGGAGGAAATCCATGAAACAATTGATGTTTGTCGTACTCGCCGCCGTGTTGTTGGCCATCGTTAGTCCCATGGTCACTCTGGCACAGGACGATGTCCGTCCCGCTAAAACGGAATGGGACCACGGCATTTTATTCTGGCGTTCACTGGACGGCGATTTTGCCGGACGCTTCGACATCCGGGCTTTTATGAACGGTGCCTATTTCTTCGAGAACAAAAATAAATTGAGCAATGGAACGCATCCACGCAAAATTCGCTTTGCTCTGAAGATGAAAATGTGGCGCACCTGGTATGCGGAATGGGATATCGATGTAGCCGAAGGAATTGTGGAAATGAAGGATGTGTATCTCTCCTACCTGGGATTCCATAATTCCCACATCAAAGTTGGTAATTTTAAAGTACCGTTCGGGCTGGAAATCGTCACCAGTTCCCGTTACCTGCCTTTCCCGGAACGCGCCTACGTGGGCCTTGCCGACAAGCTCCATCGCCGAATGGGCGTGGAATACTCCCGCTGGGGCAACAAATGGAACGTTCGCGCCGACCTGTTCGGGCAAATGTTCGACACCCGGAAAAATAAAACCAAAGATGAAACCGGTGGCGGCTTTGCGGCGCGTTTTGCCACGGCACCCATCCAGACCGATAATATGATTCTGCATCTGGGTGCTTCCGGAGTATGGGTGCGCCCCGATGACGAAAGCTGGGCAGTGGAATTTAAGGCCGAGCCCGAAACCAAAATTGGCGACCTGGAAATGCTGGAAACGGGAACCATTCGCAATGTAAGCTACGATTATCGCGGCGGAGTAGAAGGTGCCCTGGTGTACCGCAATTTCCATCTACAGGGTGAATACATTGCCGTACAGGTTCATAGCCTGCCCGGTAAATTTCTGAATAACACCAATGGTGTGGAGAAAGCGAACTTCTCCGGCGGATATGTCTATTTACTGTGGACTATTACCGGAGAATCCCGTGCCTGGGATCCCACCCAGGGTGAATTTAGCCAGCTTCTTCCCAAACGAAAAGGACTCGGCGCCTGGGAACTGGCTTTCCGGTACAGCCATTTGAACCTTTCGGATACCGAAGCGTTGATTTTAGGCGGGCGTGCCAATAACTACACCTTCGGAGTGAACTGGTATCCCAACGATAACATTGTGAATCAGTTGAATTACACCATTGTGCACAACTCCGAGAATGCCACCGGAAACGGAGTCGTCGGTGGCGATCGCTTTAGCTACGTTCAATTTATGATTAAATTTTTCTTCTAATATTTTACGGAGGCAATCATGAAAGTAATCAAATGGAGTGTTATTTTAATGATGCTGGGTCTCTGGCTACACAGTTGTAGTCTGGATGATTCAGTCAACAATCCGGCTCCTCCCCCCGAATCACAGTACAAACTGGTAATCAATGAATTTCTGGCCAGCAACGATGCCTGTTGTGCGGACGAAAACGGCGAATTCGACGACTGGATTGAAATTTACAATTACGGAAGCGATACGGTAAACATCGCCGGATTTTTCTTTTCGGACGATAAAGCAAATATACAGATGAGCCAAATTCCCAACACGGATCCGGAGAAAACCAAAATTGCACCGGGTGGCTTTCTGGTGCTGTGGGCCGATAAACAACCGGAGCAGGGCGTATTGCACCTGAACATTAAACTTTCCAGCGGAGGCGAAGATATCGTGATGACCGAACCCGATGGGATTACCGTGGTCGATCAATATACCTACGGTCCGCAAACCACCGATGTTTCCGAAGGTCGCTATCCCGATGGAGGAAATCAGTGGAAAAACTTTACCACTCCCACACCGGGTGCATCCAATACCGGCGCGCAGGCACCGCAACCACCGTCTATTTCCAACATCACTGTTTCGCCGGATACTATTAATCCGGGAGATATGGTGACCATTACTGCCACGGTGACCGATCCCGACGGCGATGTACAAACCGTGGATCTCACCTACGGTCCCCAGGACTCCTTAACCCACACCACCGCCATGACGGGAAGTGAGGACACCTACACCGCCCAGATTGGCCCCTTTGACGACGGCAGTATGATTTATTTCTTCATCAAAGCCAGCGATTCCGGCGGACGAACGGCTGTTTCGGATACCCTCTCCTTCCAGGTCGGGTACATCCCCCCGGTGCTGTACATCAACGAATTTCTGGCCAGTAACGACTCCTGCTGTGCCGATGAACACGGCGAATACGACGACTGGATTGAAATCTACAATCCCGGGCCCAATCCGGTGGATATTGGCGGTATGTACATTACCGATGATTTAACGGATCTGACGGCCTGGCAAATTCCCACTACCCAACCGGATTCGACAACCATTCCCCCCGGTGGTTTTCTGGTTTTGTGGGCGGATAAACAGCCAGAACAGGGTGTGTTGCACGTGAACATCAAATTAAGCAGCGGTGGCGAGCAAATTGGCTTAACCGCTCCCAACGGCACTACCGTTATTGATTCGCTCACATTTGGTCCGCAAACCACCGATGTCTCTTACGGTCGTTTACCGGATGGGAGCGATAACTGGCAATTCTTCCAGAATCCGACGCCAGGAGCACCCAATCAATGATCAAGCGACATTTACGGCGGTGGGCTCTGGGGCTCACCGTCGTTTTCATTATTTTTCTTTCTCGCTGTTCTCTGAACGAAACAACCGAACCGGAATCTACTAATTCTTCGCTTAAACGGGTGGGCACTTATGAATTAAGCGTACCGGAACCATCCGGACTGGCGCTGCATCCGGACGGAAAATCCCTCTGGACGGTAAGCGACCGCACAAACCAGGTGTATCAAATCAGCTTAACGGGACAGGTGCTGCGAACACTGAAATATACGGGAACCGATCTGGAAGGGATTGCTTACGATGCCCGGGAAAATTGCCTCTGGGTAGCCGAAGAGCAAACCCGGGAGCTGGTCAAACTGGATTCGGCAGGCAACGAACTGGAGCGGCATCGCCTTTTAAGCGGAGCGGACAATAGCGGAATCGAAGGAATTTGCCTGGACTCCGGGTATCACTTTTTTGCCGTTAAGGAAAAAAATCCCGGGCTGTTTCTGGTGCTGGACTCCCAATTTCAGGTAACACGACAAATCTCTTTAAATTTTGCGGGGGATTATTCCGGGTTATGGGCAGACACCAGCGCCGGGCGCTTCTGGATTGTGAGCGATCAGGATCAGGCGCTGTTTCTCTGGGATATTAATCAGGGTGTTTTGCAAGAATTTTCTTTGCCCATTACCAAGGCCGAAGGTGTTGCGATTGATTTTACAAATGACCGATTTTACCTGGTTAGCGACTCCGAATCTCGTTTGTATGTATTGACCAGACCTTAAAAGATAACGCAGGTTCTTTAAAAAAGTAAGGGAAAGCATGTTGGTTCATGGGAAAAAATATTCCATCGGTTCTGGGGGATGTTGGAAAATCGAGAAAATAATTTGATTGAATTTTAGCGGCAAACTTTTGGATGTCTGTTTCATCGTGTTTAACCATAGAACTTAACTAAACTTCAGGAGGGCGCATCATGAAACACTTTACCATTTTAACGTTGTTGATGATCGTACTGCTCTGGGCAGGGAACATCCCGGCACAGGCACTGTTCATCAACGAATTTCTGGCCAGTAACGACTCCTGCCTGGCGGATGAATTTGGGGAGTATGATGACTGGATCGAGATTTACAATGCCGGTACCACTCCCGTGGATATTGGCGGCATGTACATTACCGACGATCTCACCAACCCGACCGCCTGGCAAATTCCCACCACGGCACCGGAACTGACCACCATTCAACCGGGACATTTTCTGTTGCTCTGGGCGGATAAACAACCCGAGCAGGGTGTGTTGCACGTTAATATTAAATTAAGTAGTGGTGGAGAACAAATCGGGCTTTTTGCCTCGGATGGTACGACGCCTATCGATACGCTCACATTTGGTTCGCAGACCACTGACATTTCTTCCGGTCGCTACCCGGATGCCAGCAATAACTGGATGACTTTCGACAATCCCACACCCCGGTTTACCAACCGTCCCATTCCCATCATTGTGAACGAATTCATGGCCAGCAACGACTCCTGCTGTGCCGATGAATACGGGGAATACGACGACTGGATCGAACTGTTTAATGCGGGAACCTCTCCCGTGGACATTGGCGGCATGTACATTACCGATGATCTGAACAATCCTACCATCTGGCAAATTCCGGCCACCGCCCCCGACACAACCACTATTCCTCCCGGTGGTTTTCTCGTTTTATGGGCAGACAAGCAACCCGAGCAGGGCATATTACACGTGAAGATTAAATTGAGCAGCGGTGGTGAACAAATTGGTTTATTTGCCCCGGATGGGACTACCCCGGTGGATACGTTGACCTTTGGTCCTCAGGCCACGGATACCTCATACGGACGCATTCTGGATGGGCAAAACAGCTGGGTATTTTTCTCTCAACCCACCATTGGGGCGACCAACGCCGGCGGGCAGGTAGTTGCCATCACTCCCAACCCTGTGGGAAGTATCCAGAAATTTGAGCTGTTGCCCAACTATCCCAATCCCTTCAATCCCTCCACCACCATCTCTTACCGGGTGCCCCACAATGCCCATGTAACCATCACTATTTTTAATGTCTTGGGGCAAAAAGTTCGCACTCTGGTGAACCAGGTACAGGCCGCGGGAGAATATACTGTGCAGTGGGATGGAAAAGATGATTTAGGTCGAAACATGAGCAGTGGCCTCTACCTTTACACCCTGAAAGCCGGGAAATTTCACTCCATTCGCAAGATGCTGCTGGTTCGCTAATTCATTTTGAATATTTATATTTCTCAGGCGCCACTTTTTATTTAGAAAGTGGCGCTTTTTTTTCTGAAAAAGAGTACCCGTATCTTGCTATTTTTCATGATTTCTTATCTTTTCCTGTTAAAATGTGAATAACATCACATACTACAATATATTAATATATAACACTAACCTTGGTAAGTTCATGCGTGTGTTTAAATCGCAGAGTACATTTATCGGCATTCATAAAAATCATTTAAAATTATTCCGCAGAAAAAGTGACACATTTAACTTGTACAGGGGACAAAGAGAGTAATTTAGAATTAAATCGTGATCTCGAAACATATTTTTTCTATTAATTTGCGAAATTAATTTAATTTGCGAAATTAATCCATACTGGTCTAATAAATACTGGAAGGAGTCCATTATGCATCAAACGTCCCCCAACAATCCTTACCAAAAACGGGAGGATTTATGGAAGAATCGTCCCGCATCAGAAACACCTAAACAACCTCCAGCACCGGCACCGCAGCCACCGACCCCACAAAAAAGCTCCCGTTTGTACACAATTATAGGAATTGTGGTATTAATCCTGATCATTATTGGCGCTCTGGGATTTTTACTTACCCAGAAAAAAGGTGTGTCAAGCGCTGAATTATTCTCTCAAGCCGAAGCATTTTACGAAAAAGGGGACTATGTGAATGCGCTGAGCTTGTATCAGGAAATCAAAACTCAATTCCCGAAGGATCCGCTCATTAAGGTGGTGGATAGGCGGATTGAGGAGGTGAAAGCGAAAATTGAGGAAGCACGGAAAACTCAGGAAAAGCTGGAACAACATCTCAAAGCCATCCTCGAAAGAGCCCAGGAGGCGTACCAGAAAAGACGCTTCTTGAAGCCAGAGAATGATAATGCCATTGGGTACATCAACCAGATTCTGGCTCTGGAACCGAATTACCAGCCGGCACTGGAGCTTCGGGACAAAATTGTGCAATATTTTAGAACACAGGCTAAGGAGGCCGAAGCAAAGCAGCAGTACGACCGTGCCATTCAGATGTACAAGAATATTCTTCAGATTATTCCGGATGATGCAGAAACCCTGAATGCCTTCAATATGGTTCTGGGACTGAATCAGTATAATCAGATTCAATCCACTTATAGTAAGCTGGCACGCACCGAGAAAGAATTGCAGCGATTGCGCTCCATGTTAACTGAGGAGCAAAAGAAACGGAAAGAGCAGGAAGCGAAGCTAAAGAGTTTGGTTCAAAAAAGCGAGCCCTCACCTCTTGCTTCGGCAGTAACCACAACACCAGATAAAGCAACCAAACCCGTAGAGGAAGCTCCTGCGCCTGCACCTACACCTGCACCTGCTGCAACATCGCCTCCTGCCCCGAAACCGGCTAAATCCACATCTACCACTGCCGTGGCACCCACTCCCACTCCTGCACCTGCTCCTGTGAAAGAGACTCCCACGGCAAAAAGCACCCGAAAATCTCCGGTGATACCTCTGGTTCTGGAACCGCTCATCGATGGTGGTAAACGGCAATACATCCACAAAGAGACGCCGGTGGTACCGGCTACCTGGCACATCTCCAAAACCGAACGGGTTCGAGCAGAATGCATTGTGGGGGTGGATGGACGGGTGGAAAAAGTGCGCGTTTTACAACCGGCATCGCAGGAACGCCTGACCAAACTGGCCGTGGAAGCCCTGAAAAAATACCGCTACAAACCGGCAACCCGAAACGGCTCTCCCGTCCGTTTTAAGGTTGTGGAACTGATTGTGTTCAAATAATGGATCTGGAATTGATTACACAAGGAGATAGATTATGAGAAAGCTGGTATTTTTACTATTTGTTTTCATCTGGACGTTTGGGGGATGGTGGGGTACAACACTCCAGGCGGGGGAGGTGAAAGGCTATGTGATTGACAAACAAACCGGAGACCCCCTGGCAAGCGTAACTATTTTATTGATTGATATCAAGTCCATGAAAATGCTGAATGCCACCGAAACCGATACTGCCGGTAATTTCATCCTTACCGACATACCTGCCGGTGAATATTATCTAAAGGTGGAAACGGTAGGGTATAAGGGTCAGCGCCTGACGCTTAGTCTTGGCCCTGATGAGAGCAAAGTGTTTGCCATACGGCTGGAATTTGCAGAAGTAGGCGCCGAGGTGGTCATTTCTTCCTGGCAAATGAACGAAACAGTGAGCAAAATCTCTTCCATCTCCATCCTGGAAGGTGACAAACTGGAAGGAGAAACCTACCCCTGTTGTGTGCAGGCGCTTCGCAAATGCTCGGGAGTGGATATGGCCCATGTCGGGGTGTTTTATTATGAAATTTCATTACGGGGATTCAACAATTATTATTCCACCGCACCGTACATCATGACGGATTTTCGGCACTCTGCCATGCCCAGTATGGGTGGAAATTTCTTCCAGGTCATGCCTTTCTCCCCGGTGGATATTAAACGCATCGAAATCATTCGCGGACCCGGTGCTTCGCTCTACGGTTCCGGTGTGGATGCTGGCGTGATTCATTTCCTCACCCGCGATCCCATGGAATTCCCCGGTACCACGGTGATGGTTTCGGGCGGAGAACGTGGCCTGCTACACGGTGCCATTCGCCATGCCGGAAAACTGGGCAACAACTTCGGATACAAAATTGTGGTGGATTACCAGCGCGCTGACGACTGGGAACTGAATTCCAAAGATTCTCTGGATCGGGTTGTACTGGATTCAGAAGTACGTCCGCGAGATTATTCTGTAAAAAATTTCAAGATTTATGGAGGTTTGAAATACCAATTTTCACCCAGAACCTACATGAACCTGAATCTGGGTTATGGGCGAACCACCGCCAATCTCTACACCCGTTTCTCGGCCTTTCGGGTGAATCCCGGAGCCAACTCCTTTGTCCAATTCCAGCTTCACTCGGGTAATTTGTTCACTCAAGCTCATTATTCCTGGAACTATGTGGGAGATTCGTATTTTTATACTTCAAAGGATTTATCATTTAAAGACCGATCGAAACTTTTTAAATTGCAGCAAGAATATACCTATTTCATTCCCGATAATCTGGGGCGTTTTATTGTGGGATATGAACTGGGTGCCATTAATCCCGAAACGGAAAAAACCATCAACGGACGCTTTGAAGATGATGATGCCCTGTACATTCTGGGAGGCTACGCCCAGGGGGCTGTTTCGGTGCTGCCCAAACTGGATGTGACCGCGGCGCTCCGAATGGATTATGATAACGTGTACGAAAAGTTCAATCTGGCTCCGCGCGCCGGCATTGTGCTGAAGCCGTATTCCGGTCATCAGCTTCGCGCTCTGTACACCAAAACATTTGCCGCTTTCTCCACCCTGGATCTGTTCATGGATATTATTTCCTTTAAAGGCGGAAGCTTCGGTCCTTTGAGCATGCGTACCATGGGGAATTTTTCCGGATTTCACTTCCTGCGGGACACCTCTTATTCCAGCATCGCCGGGAGCGACCTGGTTGCCTATAGCCTGAATCCCCAGAATATGGGCACTGCCCAGCCGGTGGGGCTGTATCTAAATCCGGTATTCGGGCAGCTCTATCAATATGTTGCCAATTCCGGTCAGCCATTGCCGGGCTACACTCAGGATGAGACCAACCAGATCCTCAACGCCATCAACCCCGGTAATCATCCGGTAGAAGGATTCAGTAGAGGCAAACTGGGCCTCCCACAGGGACTCAATCAAAAATATAAGTTTATTAATGATGTATCCGATATTCCCAAACTGGAGCATCCTTCTAACCAGACGTTTGAATTGGGTTACCGCGGAAATGTGCAAAACAAGCTTCTTCTTTCGGCGGATTTATATTACAGTAAACGTAAAAACTTCATCGCCGGAAATCAAATTATTACCCCCATGGTGTTTGTTCCCAATGTGGAAAACGATTTTCGCACCACCCTGTACAATGCCTTCATGAACAACAGCGATTTACAGAATTTAGGATTTACCGAGCAGGATGTGCAGAATCTGGTAAACTCGCTTATTCAGGTGGCCAACTCGGATAGTTCTCTTTCTCTGGAAAATCTGGCGCAGAATCCGGTGGCCATTGTGCAACCCAGGGAGAATAGCGGGCCGGAGCATGCCGGAGAGGCCGTTGCTACTACGTTGAATTTTGGAGAAGTGGAGTACTGGGGTCTGGACATTTCTGCTCAATATTACATGAGCGACCGCTTTACCATATTCGGAAGTCTTTCCTTTATTAATAAAGATTTGTTCGATGAAAAAGACCTTAAGGAGGAAGGTTCCGGTTTGTCTCTGGCCATCAATGCTCCCAAGTTAAAAATCCGATTGGGGGGAGGTTATCGAGTTCCCCAGAGTTTTTCCGTGAACGCAACCCTGCGTTACTCCGATGGTTTCCCCATGATTAGCGGGGTGTTCATTGGAGAGGTAGAAAGTTACTTTTTAGTAGATTTGGGAGTAGGATATGATTTAAGTCGTTACATACCGGGATTACGTGCTGAAGTCACGGCATACAATGCGCTGGATAATGTACATCGCGAATTTATTGGCGCACCCAAAATTGGGCGCATGACTGTGGCCCGGTTGACTTACCACTTTTAGTGGGAAAGGGGGAGAACAGCGGTCTCCGGGTACTTCTCCTACACAAAACAAAGGGGCGACTCACTCGAGCGCCCCTTTTTTATTTGAAGCTTCCGGGAAGAAAAGGCAGAATTATCTATTTCTCTTCCTCAAATGCCTGATTTCGCCACATCTTGACCATATCGTACGGAGCGGGATCGCCGCCCAGATATTTGTGGAACCAATCCAGGTGGGCATTATAGTAGAAAGGCATGGATTTCACATAATTGGGCCAGTGTCCATCGTTTTTGAAAACAATAAGACGGGAAGGAACACCCTGTTTCTGTAAAGCAGTAAAGAATTCCAGACTAAGCGTGTAAGGAACACGATAGTCTTTCTCGCCGGTAATGACCAGGCACGGCGTCTGGAAGCGCTTCACAAACTCGGGATTTGCCGGATTCCATTTCTGGTACAGATCGGAAGTCCAGGGGGTACCGCCCAGGTCCCATTCCGGAAACCACAATTCTTCCGTGGCGCCGTACATGGCGGGCAGATCGTACACTCCCATCATGGCAGCAATGGCTTTAAAGCGGGTGGTGTGCCCTTCCAGCCACATCATCATGTAACCGCCGTACGACCAGCCCATAGCCCCCATGCGGTTTTCGTCCACGTAAGGTAATTTAGCTAGGGAATCAGCCACTGCCATAACATCCACATACACTTTGCCGCCCCAATCTTTGGAAATAGCCGCGGTAAATTCCTGTCCGTAACCGGTTGAGCCGTGGGGATTGGGGAAAGCCACGATATAACCCGCCCCGGGGTACACTTGCCAGTCGCCGCGGAAGGCATCTTCCCACTGGCTCTGGGGACCACCATGAACGTTCAGAATTAACGGATACTTTTTACCGGGATCGAAATTGTGTGGCTTTACGATGAAGGTGTGAATTTTTTTGCCGGTCGGTGAAGGGATCCACATCTCTTCTGCGGGACGAATATCCACCGAATCCTCAATCTCTTTGTTGAAGAACGTGAGGCGCTCTAGCTTTTTGCCTTTGGTGGTGCAGCGCCAGATTTCTCGCGGTTCGCCCACAGAGCGACGAGCAATGGCAATCCACTTGCCGTCCGGAGAAACCTGAAACCAGTCGATGGTTTTGGCATCAATCACCAACCGAATTTTTTTGCTCCGAATATCCACGTTGTACAGCGGCCGGTGCCCTTTTACGTCGGCCGTAAAATAGATGCTGCGGGAATCCGGTGCCCACTGGAAATCATCCACCCAGTTGTCGAAATCTTCCGTGAGCACCGTTTTTTTCCGGGTCTGGCGATCGTAAATCACCAGCCGAAAACGGTCTGCTTCGTAAGTGGGAATGGTTTGCATGCGGTAAGCAATGTAGCGGCCATCGGGAGAGTATTGGGGATCCCCATCGTATGCTTCGTTCTCGTCCGTAATATTCACCGCCGTACCACCCGTAGTGGGTACAATCCACAGATCCTTGTTCGTCGTTTCCCACTCATTGGGATCGTGATTGGACACATAGCACAGCTCTTTTCCATCCGGCGAAAAGGCAAATCCCGTGGCACCCCCCAGCGAGAAGGAAGGCGCATCGTGATCTCCGGGGGTTAAATCCAGATAGGATTTTTCTTTACAGTCGAATAAAAAGGTGTGGGTGCGCTTGCCATCTTTCCAGAAGGTCCAGTGGCGGTACAGAAGCCGGTCTGCCATGTGAGCTTGCAGGGGCCCGTTTTTCATGGATTCGTCCAGTTTTTTATTGCAGGCATTGCAGTCGCTGTCCTGTTCACAATCCACAAACACCATGGAGGAAAAGGCAATTTGCTTGCCATCGGGAGACCATTCCGGGTTTGTTACTCCCATGTAGAAATCAGTTTTTTGCCGGGGTTCACCGCCCGCCAGGGGAAGCACCCACGCCTGAGCCCCGTTTTTCCGGGTAGAGACAAACAGCAGTTTCTTCCCATCCGGCGACCAGCGGGGGTGAAAATCGGCCGCTTCGTTTTCGGTTAATTTGCGCAGATTTTTTCCGTCCGCATCCATGATGTAAATTTCCGAGTTGCGCTTCCCTTCTTTTAGATTGAAAGTAGTCACCGTAAAAGCGATTTGTTTTCCATCCGGGGAGTATTGCGGATCGCTGACGCTTTTAATATGATACAAATCCTCAATCGTAAACGGTTTCTTTTCTGCCAGCACTGGCAGAATGAAGACCAGAATCAGAAAAAAGAGCACGCCTCTTTTCATGATGCCTCCTTGATTAGTTTGCTCAAAATCCGGAAAAAGCTAACGGTGGGTAGGCAAATATGCAAGGGAAAAGAAAATCTACAAATGAATTCAACGGCTTCCGTAATTTTCCGTAAAATGCAGCTCTTGTTTCTTTTAATTCAGAGTAAAATTGCGTTGTTAAGGAGATGGTTTCGAATGTTTCACCATTGCTTGCCAGGGATATAACATATATTCCCCGGAAGAATCATCCTTAATTAATTTCAAAAATTTGCTGAAACCTCCCCTCTATCTAAAACCTTAGGTGCCACAAGAAACGGAACTCCATTATTTCCCACCGCTAAAAAATCTCGAATAATGCCCGGTTGTATTTTTTAATATCCCGGCGAATGCTTCTGACCACATTGTGTTTCAGGGAACGTTCTGCGGTGAGCAACGCATTCTGAATGGCTTTGGCGTTGGAACGCCCGTGAGCTTTAACCACCAGCTTCTGAAATCCCAGTACAGGGGCACCGCCGTACTCGGAATAATCTACCCGTTTTTTCACCTTTTTAAGCATAGGCGCCAGTAAGGTGAGTCCCAGTTTGGCAATCATGCTCTTCTTCCAGATGCGTTTTCCGGTTTCGATTCCCAGCTCGGCGGCTCCTTCCAGCGCTTTGAGCACAATGTTTCCGGTCATCCCTTCGGTAACAATCACATCGCTGATGCCCCGCAAAATGTCCTTCCCCTCCACATTTCCAATAAAATTGATGTCTTCCATCTGCTTTAGGAGGGAATAGGTTTCCACCAAACCCTGGTGCCCTTTGGTTTCTTCTTCCCCAATGTTCAGGAGCCCTACCCGCGGATTTTCAATCTCAAGCACTTCCCGGGCATAATGGGTTCCCATAATCGCAAATTGGACTAATTGCACGGGGGTGCAATGCAGGGTGGCTCCCACATCCAGCATCACCGTGCGCCCGGGGTCACCCGGTCTGTTTTTCATGGCCGGGAAGATGGCCGTAAGCGCGCCCCTCTCCACCCCCTCAATCCGGGGTAAAAAGCGCGCTGCGGCCATGATGGTGGCCCCCGTGTTTCCAGCGCTCACCAGCGCATCGCCTTCTTCTTCCGCCAGTAATTTCATCGCCACAATGATGGAAGCATCCGGTTTCTCGTCCAGAGCCGTTTTGGGAGAATCCTCCATGGTAATCACCTGAGACGCATGGACAATTTCAAAATTCAATCCGCTCAGGTCAAATTCCTGCAGTGTCTTGGCAATTTTATCCTGATCCCCCACTAAAATAACCTGCAGAGTTGGACTCAACTTGCTGGCTAGGACGGCCCCCTTTAAAATTTCGTACGGCGCATTATCGCCTCCCATTGCATCCAGGATCACACGGTTGCGCACCATCTCTTTCGCCTCCTTATTTTAATAATTTCCTTTCTTCTCTGAAAAGAACTCTTCTCAGAACTCTTTTTCATTACATATTTATGTGTAACATCTGTGAATATACATGGTGAAGGTGAAAAATACAAGTGGCGAACAGAGGGGATGGGTTTTGGGTGTGAAAATCCTTTGAAAAAATGAACTGTAAGTGATTCAATAAAAAGAATGGTTTTTTAAGGACTGAATTCGAGATTATTAGCTATCTATTCCGAAGCGGTTTTATCTCAGGGCAATGGTCTCCTCTTTAAGAGATTTTGTCGAACAAAACCTTCTCTACAAATTGAAGAACTAACTTTACCGCACTGTTTAACCAGAAATTAAAAGCAATTCTCTCGATGAAACAGCTTAAAAAAACCAGAGCTAAATCTGGAATTAATAATCTGTTTTAAAACGAAACTTCATGGTTCAAAACGATATTTTTTATTAAATTGTTGTGAAAAAAAATAAATATAAGATATTGTTCTTATATTTTAATTAATTTCCTGTAGAAATTTCTTCTTCGAAAATTGACTTTACATGGATTAAATTGAAGAGGTTTTTATTGTAGCATTTTTAGTCAGAGAATGGGTTTTTTGATATATTTGCGTTAAAAAATAAAAATTTATTTCATTAAAATTATTGTGATTTAATATATTTACATAATTTTTGGCAAATTTAATTGTTTTTTTAAATAGTTTCCGATAAAATGCTTGAAAATATTATTACAATTTAATATAATGATTCTAAAAGGGTCGATGAGTACCGGTTGGTAAAATAAAGTTCACTTCCTGAGAGGGTTTTTTCTTTTGGGTATCTTTCAAATCATAAAGAAACTGGAAAACAACGGGGATCAAGCCATGCAATCTGATCAGATAAACGCTCGAACCATGGGAGATAATTTTGGCAGTGTTACAATATTTATTGTGATGTTTTTATTGGGATTGTTTCTGGTTTTTAATAGCATCTTTATTCCGGAAGGCAAAGAAGGTTTTGCATTGACTATGGTGGTAAGTGGCATAGTTATTTTAATATTAGCAGATATCTATTTTTTAGTAATTTTATTTCGTGTATGGAGATTTGCCATCACAGAATCTCGGCGTCTCGGCTTGTTACCATCTATTAAAACTCCAGGTAGGGCCGTCGGTTTTCTTTTCATCCCTATTTTTAGTTGGTATTGGGGCTTTAAAGCATTCGGTGAACTGGCAAAAAATTTAAACTCAATTGCAAAAGCAAAGGATAAAAATATTACAATGTCGGAGGGCATCGGAATGTCTTTAGCGATATTGAATATTTTGAGTATTTTTCCTTATATTGGTTTTATCGCATTAATTATAACGTGCATTCTTATTCCTATATTTCTGAATCAAGCAATTAATATGTGTAAAAAATTAAGTTTATCAATAAATAGTGCAGATTCTATTGATTACCAGCCGATTGAGTAAGGCAATTAGCGTATTGTTAAATTTAAATGCAAAGGCTATGCAATTTTTCAAGTTTTAACGCTTTTAAAAAGTTCTTCAGTTACTTAAACTCCATTGAACGCAACTATATTTTTATTAATGAACAGGGTAATGCAGGGTATCATTTTGAAAGGAAATTGGAAAGCTGGCTGGGCAATTGAATTCCACACAATTAGTAGTATTCCTCTTGGTAATGGTATATTCTATACGACCTATACAAAAACTGGGGAAGCATTAAATAAATTAAAATATCATGATGATTTTTCCCAGATTCCGATACTTGCTCAAATAGCAGTAAATTTTTTGAGAACAAGACTCGTGACACTTTATCTGGATGTTATACTCCCTGTACCTCCTTCCAGGCTCGATAGAACTATACAACCAGTATGGGAAATAGCAAAAGAAATAAGTAAGAGTCTAAATATTTGTATTGATTTTGATTATTTGTATAAAAAGAAAAGATACGGAACAAATAAAAGGTGTAGAGGAACCAACAGCAAGAGAAAAAATTCTTCAAAATGCTTTTGGGATTAAGGATTTGCGATATAGGAATAAAAAGGTTCTTCTATTCGATGATTTATACAGATCAGGAGCCACCTTACGAGTAATAACAGAAGTATTATATGAAAAAGGTAGAGTTCAAAACGTATATGTGTTAACTTTAACGAAAACGAGAACAAGAAAATGAGCAAGAAAGTTTTTATTTCTGGTTCAATTTCAATAAAAAAGCTCCCAGAAGCAGTTTTGCAATCCATAGACAAAATTATATCCAATAAATTTGAGATATTGGTTGGTGATGCTTGTGGAGTTGATAAACTGGTTCAGGAATATTGTTTAAAAAAGCAATATTTTAAGGTAACAATTTATTCTATTTATGATAAGCCAAGAAATAGAGCAAGCGAAAAATTTGGATTTAAAAAAATTTTAGTTGAGGGAACTATAAAAAAGGAATCCGAAAAACAGAAGGTAAAAGATAGGGCTATGACCCAGGATTGTACTTACTGTTTAGTAATTTGGGATGGTAAAAGTAAAGGAAGTTATAGCAATATCCTGAGAGCGATAGAATTTAATAAAAAATCAAAAGTTTATCTTACGCAAAAAGATAAATTTTTAGAGTCCCAAAAAATTACCAAAAAGGAAATTGAGAATATATTTAGAGAAACCAACGGCTATACAGCTTCGGAAGTGGTTAAATATTTGAATAAAAATGTATGTTATTATCTCAAGACAAGTCACGATTTGTATCAATATTTGATTAACAAATCTTTAGTAAAAATAGAAAACAATATTTATGTTTCATCTGACCCTCATTCCACAATGTTTATTACTCAAAAATATAAAGGTAAACCTAAGGGAATAAGATTTACCAGAAAATTTATCGATTGGATTGAAAATGAACTGGAGAGTATAATCCAGAATGAACCAAATATTTTTGAAAATATTGCGTAACAGATTATCCCGGGTTACAGCTGTTACGTTGTAATCTAAAATCAGTTTTACTTAATTAAATTACCTCTTTGTGTAATTCGATGTTAAAGCTAACAAGTACTTTCAATAAAATCTGCAAAGATACTTTCTAAAAACCAAAAAGCCCGACCGCAATGGCCGGGCTTTTCTATATTTTTAATGAATGATGAACGCTTCGATTACGAACATCCCGTGGTAGAACCGC
>JALWDQ010000771.1:0-2712 GCA_027039625.1 Calditrichia bacterium
TTTGCAGGGTGTGCAGGATAGTTTCTTCATAAAAAAATAAAAAAAGAAAGGAGGGAAGGTGTTCGACCGGATTATTTACCAGATTGAACAGACCACCGAGCATGAACAACAACTGGCATTGCTGGCGGAACTGGAACAGGCGCTGATGGAAGAGGATGCCTCCCGGCGTCGTCTGGTCAAATCGTTGCTTTACCACCGGAACTGGTACATCCGCCGGGAAGCCGCTTTTCTGGTGGATCGTTTTGGAATTCCCCTCAACGCCCGGGAGCAATTGCAGTTTGCCTACGCGCTCCAGAATTTTACCTTTTTACGGAAGCGGATGGAAGAGGGGGATGCCGATGCGCGCCAGCTTCTTTTCTCCGCTTGCGGTGATGCCGCACCGCGCTTCCGTACCCGCGTGCTGGCTTACCTGCGGCTGGAGGATTGTCGCACGCCCCGGGAAGAGGTGTGGTTACATTACGCAGCGGGGGACTATGTGACCCTCATGGAACTGGGCAGTGCCAGCGACTACCGGGAAGCGGTGATCTCCGTGCTGCAACACGGATTGCACCAGCCGGACAATCCCACCTACCACCGCAAACAGTGTGCCTTTGCCCTGGAGCAGATACGGGCCATGGACAATGCCCGGGAAGCCATTGAAGAGATTCTGGCGGATGATTCCCGGCGTGCAGCCGATTTTTCCGGAGAGGAACAGACTCCCCTGCCTCCGCCCAGTCTGAACCCCCTGGAGCAAATGCTCCACGCGCTGCGCCAGCAGGGTGTTTATGTGGATGGCAGGCGACTCTTTCCGGAAGTGCAGGTGGGCACCGTAACCGGACGGATTACCTACAAAAATCCGCCCCTGCAAACCTGGAGTAAAGAAGAGCGCCAGCAACGCATCCAGCCCTTTCCGGGCGAAGTGCTTTTGCAATTCGATTACCAGTGCATTGAACCGCGCATCCTGTTGCACTTTTTACTGCAACGTTTCCTCATCAGCACGGAGGATATTCCTGAAGGCGACATCTACCTGGCCATTTCCCCTTCCAACCGTGGGGCAGGCAAGGAATGGTTGAATGCGGTGATCAACGGAGGGGGCTACCGTTACCATCAGAACCTCAATCCCCTGCAACAGCGGCTGTGGGAGGCCATCCGGGAATTACGGGTAGAATTTACCGAGGAGGCCGAGCGCGAGGGAGCGGTGGTTATTCCCGGCGGGCGGCGTATCCCCTTACCCGAGGGAGAGCGTAACCGCAGCGGACGCATCATGAATCGCTACATTCAGGGTACTGCCAGCGAGGTACTGAATACCGCCGCCATCCAGCTCTATCTGCAATTTGTGCAGGAAATGCTACCGGCGCGTGTTTATTTTTTATTGTTCGATGAAATCTGGGTCAGTTGCGCCCCGGAAGTTCAGGCAACGGTAAGCCAGATGTGCCGCCAGGAGATGGAACGCGCGGGACAGGAGCTGGGCTTGTTAGTGCCGTTATTAGTGCACGAAAAAAAGGAGGAGGGAGAATGAGCATCCTGTTTATCACCGAACAGGGCAGTCGCCTGGTGAAAAATGGATACAGCCTGGTTGTTAAAAAGGACAACCAGCGCGTGTTTCTTTACCCGCTGGAACAAATCACGCAGCTGGTGCTGGTGGGTCGGGTGGAGATAACCAGTGGTCTGTTAGGTTACCTGATGCAGCGGGGCATCGATACCGTATTCCTGCGCACGGATGGGAAGTTTAAAGGGCGGGTCAGTGGGGCTACCGGTAAGAACATTCTCCTGCGGGAAAAACAATTCCGGCTGCGGGAGCAGTCCGATTGGGTTCTGGATTTTTCCCGGAGTATTGTGGCGGCCAAAATTCGCAACACCGCTTATTTTTTACGAAAAGCCTCCCACGGCACCTGGGAAGAGCTGCGGGAACGAATTCAGAATGCTCTGGTGAGTGTGGAAAGGGCTTCTAATTTAGAGCAATTGCTGGGTCTGGAGGGAGGGTTTTCCAACCTCTATTTCGGGCGCTTCTCCCGCCTGTTGAAACATGATTTTGGATTCCGCAAACGGGTGAAACATCCGCCCACCGATCCGGTGAACATCCTGTTAAGCCTGGGGTACACCCTGCTCTTCAATACTTTGTACGGATTGGTAGAGGCGGCGGGATTTGATCCCTATGCCGGAATTTATCATCAAACCAGCTACGGACACGCCGCTCTGGTTTCGGATTTAATGGAGCCCTATCGGGCGGTGGTTATCGATCAGCTGGTGGTGCAACTCATCAACAACGAGACCATTAAGGAAAAAGATTTTCAGCAGGAAGAGAAGCAGGTTAAAATAACTCCCGAGGGATTACGTCTGTTTGTTCAGGGCTATCGCAATCGTTTATTTGCCCGGCAAAAAGGGCGCAAAGGGCGGCACAATTTCTGGCAATACTTACAGAAAGAAGTCTGGAGCTTACAAAAATACATCATGGAGGAACAAAATGAATATCGTCCCACCCTTTTCCGATAAAAAATTTTACCTGGTCTGCTACGATATTGTAGAAGACCGGCGGCGCAACCGGGTGATGAAGCTGCTCAAGGGATACGGGTTTCATGTTCAGAAGAGCGTATTCGAATGTTACCTGAGTGCCACCCAGTTAGAGCGGTTAAGCAAACGATTATCCCGGGAGGTGGATGTGAAGACCGACAGTGTTCGCATTTACCCCATGACGCTGCAATCGGTTCGTCAGGTTCAGATTATTGGGATAGG
>JALWDQ010000772.1:0-8429 GCA_027039625.1 Calditrichia bacterium
TTTTGTCATTTGGAAATTTTTTTGTCCTCTGTTGAAGACAAAAGGAAAAAGAAAAGAAGGGAGACCATTGGACAAAAAATCTAAATTACATCTCAAAAAACATTCGGCTGGCAGGGTACGAGGCCACGGAGTGGCCGACAGAATTTAGCCCATGGCCTTCAGCCATGGGAAATGGAAATCCAACCCATTATTTTTAAGTCCCGCAGGGACGACAGAAACAATTTTGAATTTTGAATTAGAAGGGTTCGTGTAAACCGGCACAATTCGTTGCTGGGAAACAAAACAATTTTCTGGCTGAATTAAAAACCAATAAAAATGCAAAATAGTGAAGATAAAACGTTATTGCATCAGGAGTGCGAAGCACTCACACAGGGATAGCCCAGGGCGAAGCCCTGGGAATAAAGAACATCCCAAAAATTGAGCCCTGAAAGGGCGACACTGAGAGAATTGAGAATTATGAATTAAGAATTTTGAATTAAAGAATTTGTGCGAATTTATGGTGTAAATACTTTGTTTCTGTTTAAACAAAATCACTTCCACTGACAGGATGAGAGGCCACGAAGTGGCCGACAGAATTTAGCCCATGGACTTAAGCCATGGGAAAGATTTAACCAAGAATCACATGAATTGACACTAACCACGAATCACACGAATGGGCACGAATGAAAAATATCGAATAATTAGGTTGGGAAATAACCTGCAATATTATTTGGGATTTGGGATTTGAGATTTGGAATTTGATCTGTATTCATGGGCATTTGCTTTTTTCTGACAGGATGAACTGGATTAACAAAGATTAAAAAACCTTTGCATACCTTGTGGTTATTTTTATATGCAACATCCTTTGAAAAATCGTTGCGGTCGCTGCGAACGTAGCGGTTTGTTTATAATCATAAAACCGCAGCGTCCGCCACGAGCGCTACGAAAAAATTTTTATGTTTGTTACGATCACAAGAGGGATTTTCCGGGGATTCTTCCTGGGCATCCGGATGCTACGATAAATTCTTCTTGCAAAATGATTTGTTTAACATTTACTTTAAATTACGGTGATTCTTTTTGAACACTTCAAGCAACAAATTAATATTCAAAAGCAGTTTCCAGCCGTCAATCTCCCCGGTCATGGGTGTGTAATCATTCAAATAAACAAATGCTTCGTAATCGGCGGGGAAGGCATCCACCCCCAGCGCCGCCTTTTCGGGATTGGGGTCGCGAATGAGTGTGTTCTTTCCGTTGGAATACACGGGGTAATAAAAACGCAAGCTTAAAAGCACCGGCTGAAAGATCAATCCCACCGCTATTCCCAAATCCGTGGCAAAAATGGGCTGGCTCTGGTATTTCCCGGTAATGGTTTTGGGTTTGGTATTGGTAACGTACCCATTGTAAGCGCTATTGATGTAAATTTTCCGGTGCAGGAAAGTCGTCAGAAAAACGTCCGCAAAAAAATCGCGGGTGCGGAACAACTGCTGATGGAATTCCAGAAAATATTGTTTCAACTCCAGCTCGATGGTACGGGAATCGCCATTGGAAAAATTGGAGGCATCTTTCTTGGAAAAATTAAGCACTCCGGCAGTAATGCTAAAACTCCAGGTTCCGGCATGGCGGTATCCCGCTTCCCAGCCCAACCCTTCGGCGTTCTGAAATCCCGCCAGTTCATTCACCTGATACCGGCTGTTCACCATATTGTACGTTTCCTTAAACTTCTGGAGCTGCGAAGACTGAAAGGTCACCCGCCCAAAACTGCTTCCCAGTTGCACGTAATGGTGGCTTTCCCCTGCAAAAAGAACCGTTCCCAGCAACAGGAGAAATCCCAGCACGCTACCTGCGGGGAGGTTTCGACTAATTTTGTGCACGCTCATGACCCATCCTCACTGAATAAATAACGTTCCATAGGAATTGCTGGCTGGTAAAGGAAAAGCTTGCGCCAGAGGTTGAGGGTGGTGGCGGTGTCGAATTCACAGTAGCGTTTAATGCGGTTCCATTCCCCTTTACGGTACGCTTCTATGACGCTGGCACCTTTCAAGTCCTCCTTGGGACTGGGAATGTTGTGCAGCTCGGCCAGCACCCCCAGCGGAAGCACCCTCTGCATGTCCCAGTTGTAATACTGCATCATCACATCGAAATGGGGATTGGTACTGTAACGGCGCAGGTCTGCAAATCGCGAGTTCGCCGGTCGCATGCCGTGATGCGCCATGCGTTGCAGAATAAACGGCACATCAAAGTGCAGGCCGTTGTAATGGATGAAAATCCCCTTGTGTCGGGCAATAATATCGTTGAATTGCTGCAAAATGGCCAGTTCGTCATCTCCGTACAGCGATTTTAGATGAATCGCTTCGTCGTTGCCAATGTACCCCATACTGATGCAGATAATCTTACCAAAATCCCCGTGGATACTGGCAAAGTAGTCGTAATCGTAATCCGGGGAATATTCCTGCCGCCGGGCAATTTTCTCGGTAATCTTTTCCTGAATGGTTTCGCTGTAATCGCCCAGTTCCTTTGCCGGAACCGTTTCGATATCAAAAGCCAGATGGGAGGTCACTTTTTTCTCCTTTTTTAGAATCTACAAAATCAACGGAAAAACGAAACGAAAAGAAGAAAATTGTTCCCATTTTTTTAGCCGGAATCTTTTTCCAGCAAATACCCGACTCCCCGAATGCTGCGAAAGAATCTGGGATGCGCAGGATTCTCTTCGAAATATTTGCGCAGCCGGGCGATGAAAATATCCACGGTACGGGTTTGCAGATCGCCTGTCACATTCCACACGTTTTCCAGCAGTTCCTGCCGAGACACAATCTGTCCACGACGATCCATCAGATATTTGAGCACCAGGGCTTCGCGCATGGTGAGTGTAATGTGCTGCTCTCCTCTCCGGGCGCTAAACTTCCGAAAATCGATTTCCCACTCCCCCAACCGGTAAACATTTTTTTCACTTTCCGGCAAATACCAGCTCTTCCGCTCCAGAATACGCCGCACGCGCAGAAGCATCTCTTCCAGTTCGAACGGCTTGGTTAAATAATCATCGGCACCCAGCTTTAACCCCAGAATGCGATCGTTGGCACTTTTACGCGCGGTTAGAAACAGAATAGGCGTCTGTCGGGAATTCTGCCGAATTTGCCGGGCGACTTCGTACCCATCCACATAAGGTAGCATAATATCCAGAATTACCAGATCAAATTCTTGCTGCGCCAGGAGCTCCAGTGCCTGCTGGCCATCCCGGGCACGGGTAACTCGGTAACCTTCTTCGGTGAGGTTGTACTCCAGACCCAGTGCCAGCGACTCTTCATCCTCCACCAGCAAAATCCGGGGTTTCGTGGACTCTTTTTCACTCCAGCCGCTCATCGCGCATCTCCTGGCTTTTGGCACTTTGCTGCAACAGGCGTTTTAAATATCGGGTACGGCTGCGTCCCCAGATGGGAAATTCTAAAATGAAGGTACTGCCTTTGTGAATTCCCTCGCTCTCCACCGAGACCGTCCCCCCGTGTATTCGTACAATTTCCTGAACCATGTACAATCCCAATCCTGTACCACGAATATCGGGAATATACCGGGATTGAACTCGATAAAATTTTTCGAACACCCGGGGTAAATCCCGGGAAGCAATGCCAATTCCCTTATCCTTAAATTTAATGCGAATATTTTTCTCTGTACAGCTTAATTCCACCGTTAATTGAAATTTTCCTGGAGAATATTTTATGGCATTGTCGATTAGATTGGAAAAGACCGTGCTCATGGCCTCCCGATCCACCACCCACTCGAAAGGTGCCGAACCCACAATGGAAATGGCATCCTCGGGGAGTTTGAACATTTCGCGTAATTCCCGGATTGCTTCCCGTACAAATCGTTCTGCCACCACTACCTGGAAATTGTACCCCATTTTGTTTTGTTCAATCTGGGAGATATTCAAGATGGAATCAATCAAATGTTTTAAGCGGCGGGTATCTTTTAGCATCATATCGATGAATAATTGCTGCTTCTCCGGCGGAACCCGGCGCAAGCGCAATGTTTCCAGATGCAGTTGTAGCGAAGCCAGCGGCGATTTGAGCTCGTGAGTAAAATTAGCAATGAACGTTTCGTACAGGCGGGTGATATTAATTTGCCGGGTCAGGTAGATGAAAACAAAATAAATTCCTACCAGCACCATCACCAGCAATACCAATCCCGAAATCAGTGCCATAATCTGGGAACCGGTGTTCACCATGCGCGGGGCAATCCGCTCCCCCACCTGCTTTAAAATAATGTAATTTGAGGTGAACCAGTAAATCCACAACCCCACCAGCGTGAGCCAGGCAATCTGCACCATCACAAACACAAAGAGGGGGTGAAAAAATATTCGGAACGGATTTCTGCGCATAGTAAGCTCGGTTTTTCAGATTGTTTCCGGAAACCCGTCAAAAAGCACACTTCCCGTCGTCCGCTTCAGCGTGTTAGAGAGTTGGTGAAGGCTTATTTCCAATGAACGCTGGCTCTACCAATTCACTTTCGCCCACAAACCTGGAATATTTTGACGGGGACATTCCGGATTTTCAATAATAAAAATTCTCAAAAGCGACCTTCCTCCCTGTTAAAAAATTAGTGCCAGACCACCGTGTAAATCAATCCGGTTAAAAAGACGTACGAGACTCCCAGGGTAATATCGGAATAGCGATCGTATTTGCGGGTCTCGTTCCAGTATTTTTCCATCGCTACGGGGTCGCTGGTGTGCAGGTAGCGGTCGTAATGGGCATCGGCAACATTTTTAAAATAAAACGCCAGCCAATGGCCTACCAGCGTCCCGGTTAAGAAGAGAAATTTTTTCTTTAAATTGGTATGAAGCAGAGCGTAGCTAAAGGAGCTTTGCTCTACCATGGAAATTTCCGGGGTAATTGGTTCAAGATAAATCAGTACGGGTTCTGGAGTGAGCAGGGTGAACTCGCGGGATTGATACCCTAATTTGCTCACCAGAAACGTTTTACCGCGATTGGGTTCGAACGGGAGGTAAAAAGGCGTTTCGCCAATCTCTGTTTCTCCCTGTTGCACCCGGGCATGGAAGGGTACCGAATTAATCAGCACCATCCGGTAGTAGCGGAAAACAAGTGTGGTATCCTGCCCCGGTTGCAGCATCACCGTTTGCCGGAGGTCGGCGTAATTCCACAATCCGGGGTAGGGACTGGCCACTTCCACCCGGTGTAATCCCGGGGAAACGGCAATGCTATCCACCGGTGTTTTTCCCGCCACCAGCGAATCGATGCGTACCGTGAGACCGGAAGGGGACGAGTGCACCCGGATGGTGGCAGGTTTGCTGGAATTCTGCCCCAGCGCAGGAAGAACAGCGATTAACAGAACGAAAAGAAATCTCATTTATTTCCTCCCCCGGCCTGACCGGGACGATTCTCCAGACAAAATAATTTGTAATTGGCCAGATGGAAATAAATTTTCCCCTGGTAAATAATGGGCGACGATTTAAACGGGCGGGGAAATTCCTGCCGGTAAATCAAATCGCCGGTAAAGCGATCCAGCACGTAAAAGAAGCGATCCCAGCCGCCAAAATAGAGGAACTGATCCCCCACCAGCGGCGTGGTGTTTACGATGCTCCCGGTGCGAAACTTCCAGAGTTCGCTTCCATCGTGGCTGCGCAAAGCGTACACGTAGTGGTCGTCGCAACCAAAATAAACCACACCATCTCCGTAAGCGGCATGGCCGTACACCGAACCGCGGGTGCGGAATTGCCAGCGGATTTCCCCGTTCCGGGTATCGATGCCGTAAAATATACCCGCCGTCGTGCCCAGAAAAAGCAGTCCCTCCCCGATGGTGGGCCCGGCGTACACATTTTCCTTTACCTGAACTTGCCAGCGTGGCTGACCGCTGCGCACATCCAGGCAAACCACCCTCCCGCGCACATCGGCCAGATACAGGGAGTTAGAATCCGCAGCCAGATTCCCAAAAACGGTTTCGCCGGTGGAATATCGCCACACCTCTTTCCCATCCTGTGCCTGCACACACAGCACTTTTCCCGAATCTCCCGCCACGATGACCCGATCGTCCCACAGCAGGGGGGAGCTGTTCAAATGGGAAAAACGGGTTTTCCACAGTACCTGTACATTGCTCATATCAAAAGCCGCCAGGGTGTAATCGCCCAGGTTACCGGAGACGTAAACGATGTTCTCCCGGATGGTGGGGCCGTGGCTCATTCCCGGAATAAGGTGACCATCGCCCATTAAATCCCCTTCGGGCAGATGGAAATAGGCCATCATGCCGCTCTGGGTGGTGAGCACCAGCACGCTGTCGATTGCCAGCGGGTGGTCGGTGACCACACTGCGATACCGACGTTGCCACACCACTCCATAGGGCGGAGGTACATCTCCCTTCACCCGGTGCTGCCGTTGCATATTTCCGTAGGGTTGGGCCCATTTTTCCGCTTCGGGAGCAAAGGCTCTCTCGGAAATGTGCAGTTTTACCAGACCTCCACATGCCAGCAGGAACAATATGCCCGTGAGCACCGCCGCGCTCACCAACCCGAACCTCGCCCGATGTTTCAGGGGCTGTTTCATCAAAAATCCCATCCAAAGAAAAATTGAGTAAACCAGCGGGAGGTAAATTTGTTAAAATCGGTTCGACGGCCAATATCCAGCCGCAGCACCAGCACACCTCCCAGATTCATCCGAAATCCAAAACCGGCGCTTCCCAACAGTCCCTTCCACTGGTCGTTCCAAGCGTTTCCGGCATCCAGAAATATCGCACCGCGAATGCCCGGAAATCCCACACTACCAAAAGGAAATTGCAGCATCAACAAATTCAACAGCGGGAAACGCAATTCCTGCGAAAACAAAAATATTTTCTCCCCACGCAGCGAAAAGCGAGGATATCCCCGCAAATCCCAGCTCCCGCCCAGATAAAACCAGCGGGTTTCTTTCCCTTCGTTGTACAGAGTCAGCAACCGCAGGGCGTATGTAAACGGTTTGCTGATGCGAATGTACTGGCGTAAATCCAACCAGATGGTGTAGTAGTTCACGTTCGACCAGCGCACATCGTAGGTGTTCGCCAGAGAAATCATGTACCGATGCCCATTGATGGGACCGGTGTAATACCAGATGGAGTTGTCGGAAACAAAAGTGATGGAATTGGAGGAAAGCAGTGCCATGCGGCGATAAACTCCGTACACATCTTTGTCCGAGTAACTTAAATTGGTATTAAATTCCAGGCGTTCGAACTGGGAGAAAGGGTAGCTGATGGTGAAAAATCCCCCGGCGCGGTCTTCGTAATAAAACCCGTCCCGAAGGTTGTAAAAACGGCCAGAGATGCGAAACAGTCCGTACCCAAAATTGGTTCGTTTCTCCAGCGACACTTTGGTAATTGCCACATTGAAGCTTTTGAAGAAATCGGCACGGGTCTGGGTGTTGTTGTAAATCATTAAGAAATATTGATCGTTGCCCAGCACATCGGAAAAAGCCAGGGTGGCGCCGCCCGTGGTTCCCCAGAAGGGATCCTGGCTCACCTGGGTTTGTGCCACATCCAGATCGTACTTTTTACGGTACTTTTGCCGCGCCTGGACTTTGCTTCCGGAGAGCCGCGGCACATGCCAGTGTCGATTGCCGAACAAAGGCGAATTGTGCACCAAGCGATAGGGTTTTCGGAACTTCCCGGGAATATCTTCCATCATGCGAATTTGAAAGCGATTGTTCTCGTAGGCAGCGAAAAGCAATCGGGAGGAATCCGCCCATTCGGGATCGAACGCTGCATTGGCGAAATTGGAAATTTGCCGGAGGTGCACCTGGCGGTAACTTTCGGCATCCCATTCCTGAATGGCGGAGACATCCGCAATCCAGATGTTTAACGAAGAATCCCGGTCGGAGGTAAAAGCGATGTAGCGACCGTTGGGAGACCAGACCGGGGTGCGATCCTGATGCGGACCGGCGGTGACATAATAAATTAACCCGTTATCCAGATGGTAAAGGAACAGGTTGTACTTCCAATCGATGCCAAAACGTGTGCGATCCGAAGAGAAGACGATTTTGCGCCCATCCGGGGAGAAGGAGGGTGCTCGGTCGTCATAATAATCATCGGTTAAGCGCTGGAGGTCGCCCGTGCGCAAATCCAGCAAATAGATATCCTGTTTTCCGGCAAAATCCAGCGCACTGAACACCACCTGATGGCCATCCGGCGAAAAGGACGGCGAGGAGATGCCCACCACCTTCTCCCACTGAAATTTCTTAACGACGCGATGTTCGGGGATGTTAAAGAGGTACAGGGCGTCGTTTTCTCCGCTTTTTGCCGAAAAGACCAGATTCCCTTCCTTATCCACATCGATTTTGCTGGAGAAGAGGTGAAATGATTCAAAATCGGAGGTACGCTCCCCTTTTACCAGCACGCCCACATGTTCCGGTAAATGGAGAGGCTGTTTGCGGAGGGGTTTGATAAAAATGTTGGAGTAACCACCCCGATTCCCCACAAATACC
>JALWDQ010000773.1:0-8404 GCA_027039625.1 Calditrichia bacterium
TTGCGACCATCACCGCACGTCTGACGATGCGCGAAAATATTTACACCATGAAAATCGCGCTAAGCGGCGAATACATCTTTAAGGGGCGGAACATGACGCTGCTACAAAGCATCCCCATTCGACAGCACATTCAGAAAAAATTCGACAAGATCCCGGAAAACATGCCGTTTGTAAAAATTCTGGACCTCCTGCGTCGCAGCGATCACTCGGCCTTCCCGGTGGTGGATAAACAGGGTCGCATTATTGGGGTCATCTCGTTGCGGGACATCCGTCCCTACATGTTCGAACAGCACGTTTATCCTTTGCTCATTGCCAAAGATATTGCCCAGGAAGATTTTATGCGGGTCCATCCCGATCAGTCATTGGCGGATGTGCTTCGTCTGTTCGATTTAACCGATGCGGAAATGCTCCCAGTAACCGAGCGGCGCGATCCGGGGCACTTAATTGGGGTGATCTATCGGGATGATCTGATGCGCTGGTACCGCAAAGCACCGTTGTTCCATCAAGAAAAGGGTGTGGCATGAGTTCTGGGTGGAAACAGTACGCTCAACTGAAGCTCAAAAAACATCGAGATGAGCGCAGGTTGTTCCTGGTAGAAGGTATTCGGCTCTGTCGAGAAGCCATCCTGAGCGAATGGCCGGTTCACGTAGCCTATTTTAGCGAGAGTTTCCGGAACTCGCCGGATTTTTCGGAATTTGACACTTATTTTCGGCAGAAACGGATTCCTGCTCATCCCATATCCGATGCCAATCTGAAAAAACTTGCGGACACGGAACATCCCCAGGGCCTGGTGCTGGTGATGAAAATGCGGGATCCGCTGCCCGAGGATTATTCTTGGTTACAGAAAAAACGATTTGTCCTTCTGCTGGATGCTCTCCGCGATCCCGGAAACCTGGGTACCATACTGCGCACCGCGGATTGGTTTGGAGTGGATATGGTACTTACCTCCGCAGATTCGGTGGATTGGTACAACCCCAAAGTGGCTCGGGCTTCCATGGGAGCGATTTTTCACGTTCCGTTTGCCGAAGTACCGGATTTGCTTCCCGTTGTTCGCGAAATGAAATCCCGGCGTTTTCGCATTATTTCTACGGTTATCCGCCAGGCAACTATTTTCACCCGAGTTAACATTTCCCCTCCCCTGGGAATAATTTTAGGGGGAGAAGCCGAGGGCGTCTCATCACCCCTCTTGAAAGAATCCCATTACCTGGTACGAATTCCACGATACGGCCTGGCCGAATCCCTTAATGTGGCCGTAGCCGGTGGAATCGTCCTGAACCATTTCGCAGAGCAGGTATTCCGTTCAAGCTCTAAAAAGCATTAACATCAGGAGAGATTATGGAGGAAGAACCCCGATTTCCCAAACCACTGGAAGCATTCGTTATCATTATCGCCAGTTTTTTCTTGGTATTTGTGATTACGGAATTATTGGTACTTCTTTTTATTCCCAATATCGAAGAAATCGAAAAAAATTCTGTCGCTTTAAAGATGCTGATTACCGTTGGAGAACTGGGATTGGTAATTCTTCCTTTAACCTATGTCCGGAGTCGTGGTCTTTCGTTCCGACAGGTGTTTCGCTGGAAGCCCGTTCCTCCCATCGTTTGGGGTCTGGGACTGATCTTAGGTGCCAGCATCAGCATAATTGGGGACGAGCTGGATCGCCTGATCCATTTTATTATTCCCGCACCGGAATGGCTGGGTGAGATTTCATACGCCCTTCAGATACACAATTCACTGGATTTCTTTTTACTGGTGGGGGGAATGGTCATCATTGCGGCGCTGGTGGAAGAATCCATTATTCGTGGCTTTTTACAGATTTCCCTGGAAAAATACCAGGATGTTACCCGCGCGGTTATTTACGCTAGTTTGGCCTGGACCATCATTCACGGCATGTTGTACTGGGCGATTCAGATCTTTCTCATTGGAATCATCCTGGGATTTATTGCCTGGCGGTCGGACAGCATCATCCCCTCGGCTATTGCCCATGCCGTGAACAATTCAATAGCTTTGCTGTTTTACAACATCAACGAAGAACAACTTCATGGAATTTACCTGTGGGGAGAACACGTGTCCCCCATCTTTCTGCTCCTGGCCCTTATCGGGCTCTGGTGGGGAATCCGCATGTTCTATCGGGTTTATCCATCGTCAAACTCCCGTTTCACTCCCTGATTCTCGTAAAAATCATCGTACTAAAACGGACGGAACTCTCTAAATTAATTGACGTTCCATCCCTATCCTGTTCATTTACTCGTTTCATCGACAGGAAATCTCACAAGACACTGCTTTATTCCCCATAGATGATATTTGCGACAAAAGGATTGAAAATTATTAAATTTGATAAAAAATTTTTCTCTACCGGGATAATTCTAACTTCTATCTTTTTAAAATACAGATTGTTACAAACAAAATAAAAAAGATTGAAACTTTGGCACAAATTTTGTATTTAATATAATGTACACGTACCTCATATTACCTCCATCAATTAGGGGCAGGTACCACAGGATGTGGGCCTGCCTTATTTTTTGTCAGGAATGATGGTGTCGTTTGTTAATGATGTGCTTTGAAGATCTTCTCTCCGGCTCGCACGGGAAAGGGAAGCCGATTCTCCTCCGGCGGAATCGCGCAGGTGTAACGGGGATTGTAGGCACAATAGGGATTGTAAGCCAGATTAAAGTCCACCACATACCAGTTTCGAGGATTGATTTCCAGATCGATATACCGTCCGGCACCATAGGTTTCTTTTCCGGAGGTGGCATCTGTAAATCCTAAAAACAAATATTTGTCGTACTCGGGATCATCGTGCAGTATCCGGTAAATCTGCAAACGGTATTCCTTCCCCTTGTAATGAAAAGGGAAATAGCCATATTTAATGGCTGGTCGAAGATCCCCTTTGGTTCCCACAATGGTATCGGGAATTAAAGTATCGTATTTCACGATGGGGCCTTCAAAGCGCCAGGAGAGATCCACCGGATAGTAATTCAACCCTTTAAAATGGGCTCGATCTTCCGGAAGAAGGGGCGACCACTCTTCAGAGACGAAAGCACTGTCTTTCTCTGCTCGGATTTTTAAAATGGACTGCACAATTTTTTGTTGTTCCGGGGAATAGTGAGGGGAACGCTGACATCCCAGAATAAGGAGCAAAATTAAAATTAGGACTTTCCCTGACGTTCGCATGGAAGCTTCCGGCTTTAAATTTTGCCTGCTCAGATGGAGATATTCTGTTCTTTTAGAAACTCCGGTAAATCGGCAATTGAATTCAGAATGCGATCGGGTTTTATCCGGCTGCGGTTCAAAATATTCTGACGGAATTTACCGGTTTTTACCAGAAATCCCTGCAGTCCGGCCTTCTGGGCACCACCGACATCTACCTCGATATCGTCGCCAATCATCGCTACATTCTCTGAAGGAACACCCAGAAGGGAAACCGCCTGGAGGAAAAATTCCTTGCGGGGTTTTCCAATTACCAGTGCCCGTTTGCCGGTGGAGTATTCCAGAGCAGCAACGATGGCACCGGCATCAATGGTTAATCCGCCCTGGGATTCCCAATACCGGTTTTTTTGCAACGCCAGCATTCTGGTTCCTTTCATCACCAGGCGAAAGGCGCGATTCAATTTATCGAAGGTTAAATCTTTTCCCAGGTCGCCGATTACCACATATTCAGGATTCCCGGCGGTGGATTTGAAATCCTTAAAATCGTGGATGGCACTTCCGGAGAGCAGTAAATGTATCCGCGAGACTTGTTTCGACTTCAGAAACTGCACTGCCGCCAGCGGGGCCGTAAAAATGGCTTCCTCGGTAATTTCAAATCCCAGGCGTTTTAATTGATGCCAGATAATCATGCGATTTTTTCGGGTGGTATTGGTTACCAGAAGGAAGGGAATGCGTTGTTCATTTAAAAACCGGATTGTATCTACGGCACCTGGTAAAGGGCGGTCGTTGGTGATGAGGACACCATCAATGTCGATGAGTAAACCGCGAATCACAATTCAACCGGTTTGTTTAAGTTTTTTAATAAATTAGGAACCTCTCAGTTCCTCAGGCTTCCACAGCCTTTTCTATTTGTTCTTCTTTTTCCTCTTCTTCAGGAATCCGCACGACAAACGATTTGGTCGGGCACCGTTTAACAGCCATTTCAAAATCTTCCCAATCGGGAGGAACAACCGGTAAGTTATCCTTCATGTAAACTTTACCGGAAGGCGTAATCTTCGGTTTGGCGCACAAACCGCAGGCAATGCATCCTACGCTGCACACTTCGCGTACCGCTTTGCCCGCATCCTTGTTCACGCAACCCAGGAAGACCTTTTGCGAACGCGGCACCAATTCCATTATTCCTTTGGGACAGGCTTCCACACACAAACCACACCCGGTACATTTATCTTCAAACACATAAGGTAAACCATTGTCCTGCATTTTCATGGCGTCGAAGGGACATGCCTTTACACAGGAACCAAATCCCAGGCATCCGTACACACAGGCCTTGTGTCCCCCCTGCACCAGAACTGCTGCATTGCAATCTTCAATTCCCTGATATTCAAATTTATCTTTAGCAATTCCATGTGCTCCCTGGCAGCGTACCACCGCCACCTGCGGCTCCACCTCTTCCGCCTCCACCCCCAGAATCTCGCTAATTTTAGCCACCACTTCTTCCCCACCTGGAGCACACAAATTGATGGGTGCACCCTCTTTAACCACGGCCTCCGCATAGTTGGCACACCCCGGATATCCACATCCACCACAATTGGCCTGGGGTAAAATGGCGTCTATTTCTTCAATGCGGGGATCTTTTTCCACATAAAAAACTTTCGATGCAAACGCCAGCACAGCACCAAAAATAAGCCCTAAACCACCTAAAGTTATCAGAGACGAAAGGATCTGTACATCCACCTGTTGTTCCCTCAACATTAAATTTGTGGGAAAAATTACATCGGGAAACATTTTATGTCAAGAAAATAGATTTTTTACTTTTTTTGAATATTTTCCGAATTATCTCAACTGCTGGAATCCTAAGCCCTCACATCAAGAGAAATTCTCTCTCTAAAGAAGCACCCGGTAAGTCGATTATATAACATAGTATCCTAAAAAGGGGCGATAAATGATTAAAAATAAAAAAATTATGCTAATGCGGAAATCGGAACAAAGACCAAGGACACTTGAGAATTTTACTTTACGAGTCATAAAAAGAAAAATTTTTTCAGAATCGGTCGCCTCTGATAGCGGCGATTAATTGGAGCATAAACATGGATACAGCCTCCAAACACCAGAAGGATTCCCAGGAGAACTTAACTCCTTTCATCGAAAAAAAGGTCAAATGTCCGGTTTGTGGTGAGGAATCCTTACACATATTTTTAAAAGATCGCACTTTTGTAATAGAGAGGCGAGAAGAAGATGGATTCATAAGTAAATATTATTGGGTGAAACCGGAATATTCACGTTACAATCTTCACCAATACTTTTTCTGGCATTGTGTACACTGCAAATTTACCGAAGAAAAAAGCACCTTCTTGAAACCTCCCCAGGAACTCACATTACGGCAGAAATATCTCATAAAACGGTACCGAAGTCTGTACCAGGAAGACCCGGTGATCAATCATTTATCCCGGTACATTCGTTACCCCTACACCGATTTTCTTTCTCAGGTCTCTCTCCATTATCTGGCTATTTACATCCAGCAATTTATTGGGGAACACGAAGCGGACTTTCTGAAGATCGCCCGGTTTTATCACCGCCTGTACTGGATGTTTCAGGCGGCCGAAAGTCCAACGAAACCTAATGATCGAACCAACCTGGTCGAAGAATATCTGGAATATTATAAATTGATCCAGTCTAACTTCGTGAACGGATTGGCCAGCCTGGAGGAGCTCCACCAGTGGTTGGATAAGCAAATTCGCTTAGAAAAAGAACAGGGTTTAAGCGGGTGGATTAATTTTGAAGAACAACTGGGGCAGCTTTACAAAACAATGATCCAGCACATGGACGATATTTTAATGCGCCTGAACGAGTACGACAAAATCGGTTCGGAAATGCGAAAAATTGTTTCTTCGGAATCCGGTGACCAATTGAGCACCCCGTTCCATGAATACGGTTCATATATTGAGTTTCTGCAGCAGGTTACAACATACTGGCCCACTATCCCCCTGGACAAACAAGCTGTTATTCGAAGCGCCATCGAGGCATATCAGGACATAATTCGGAATAAGATTCTGGAAGACAAAAAGCTGAAGTTGTTTCAGGTGTTCAAATACGTCATTCATTTCTACTTAAAGCTCCAGGATTATGAGAACGCCTTTTACATGACCCAACGGTTACTGGACAAGGCAAATGCTTTTCGGGATGCTGCCGAAAGGCGTTTGAAACGGCTTCAGGTAATCCAGGACGATCGAGTGGATTCCCGGTTACTGGCCGAATACATTCAAAAAACGGAGGAAGTGATTCATCAATATAGCCTAAAAAGAGATTCCATTCAGGAAGCTAAAATTGAAAACGATTACAAAAAAGCCCGGGAGATATATCTGAACAATCGGAACTTATCGTTAGACGAACTGCGCGCCCTTTTGCTCCAATCCCATATTGACGACTCGATTGTAAATAAAATTTGCGAAGAGAAGAAAAAAGAGAGTAAAAAAGGAATTTTTCAGATTTTCAAATTTTAAGGCACTTCTCCTCGAAAACCAAAAAAGCGCCCCGAGAGGCGCTTTTTTGTCATGGATTTTTACCTTCAAATTACCACCGACCTTTTCGATTCCACGCTACGTGTCCCCGTTCAAAGGCGTGCTGTTTTCCACCGAAAACCGCATGCTTGAGTATTTTGTTATGATGTAAATACCAGAAGTTAAGGACGCTTCTTCGAGCTAATAAAAAATTCTTGTAGAACCGACTATTACCTGCTGATTTTAATAATCCCTTGTAAAACGGTCCCATAGATTTCCCCCCGATTACTTTTGAGTGAGTACTCTTTTGCCCAATTCCAGGCGGATTTCAAAGGTGGAATGGTTTCTCTCGCCGGCAATACTTTGAGGAAATTGTACGAATCGAATTTGAGGGCGAATGGAAAAATAGTAATTCTCGTTTGTGGTGATATCCACACCCACACCCACAAAAAAATCCACTGTGAAACGGAACTCATTCTTTCGAGGATAGTCGCCGCCTTCCACCAGGGTTTTTCGGGGAAAATTCATCCCCAAAACGCCCCCACCACCGGCAACCAGAAAAGGACGAAAGTTGTCCTCTATATCGTTGGTAAAAAACCGTTTTTTATATTCTACATGAAGTGGGATAAAAAACAGGCGATTAATCTTATTGAGTTGATAGTAGTAGTTGTAATACGGATCGTAAATTTCGTATTCTTTATCATCACGCATCATGTAAAAATCGGCACTAACTCCTAATCCGCTAAACGCAGGAAGAGCCAGTCGGTAGTATCCACCCAAACCAAATCCGCCCATTGCCAGAGTAAACCCCAGTCCGTATTCCGTGCCATGCTGAGGTGGTACCGGATCTTCGTATTGCGCCCATAACATCAGCGGTATTATTAAAATCCCTAAATAGAAAAAGAACCGATTCATTTTTAGACTCAAGATTAACTCGTTTATAAAGATAACGCCACAAAGGCACGGAATTATCCCGGATTTCTAAAACGGTACATCTTCGTCTGGAACCTCATCGCCCTCTAAAGAATCCCCGGGTTCGGGACCTAAAGGTGTCGGTGGCTCTTCACGGGTCACCGGAGAATCCAGCATCTGAATATCGTTAGCAATAATTTCCGTGGTATTCCGTTTTACCCCGTTTTGATCCTGCCATTCTCGATACTGGATGCGGCCTTCCACGTAAACCCGCATTCCTTTGTGCAAATACTGTTTGGCAAATTCCGCCAAGCGCGTCCAGGCAACAATGCGATGCCAGGAAGTCGTTTCCTGTAAATTTCCATCCCGGTCTTTGTAGGAATAGTTCGTTGCCAAACTGAAATTAGCCACGGCGTTTCCACTGGGGGCATAACGCACTTCGGGATCCCCACCCAAACGTCCAATTAAAACTACTTTGTTAACCGTTCCACGAGACATTGCAATCCTCCCTTATATTTTATTGCGATTTCCAGTAAATTTTAACATTTTTTAAGATTAAATACAATAGATTTTACGGGCATTTTCAACACTATTTATTTTTTGCTTAACCATTTTAAAGGATTCAATGGCTTATTGTTCCCATACACTTCAAAATGAAGTTTGGGACCTTCCAGGGAACCGGATTCACCCACCGTACCAATCACCGTTCCGCCCTCTACAAATTCATCCCTGTTCACCAGAACCTGATCCAGATGTGAATACACGGTATAATATCCATCATTGTGGTCAATGATTATTGTATTTCCAAATCCGCTTAAATACGTAATTAAACTGACAACTCCGGAAAA
>JALWDQ010000774.1:0-2689 GCA_027039625.1 Calditrichia bacterium
TAGTAAATGCGCTCGGCCAGTTCCCGGGGAATGGGCAATTTGGCAATTTCTTCGAAAGAAGCATTGTTGATGTCCAGTTGATGCTGCGGGGAATAAGGCGTGGCGGTGTCGCTGGCAAGTAGGATACTGAAGGTAAACATCAGCAACAGCCAGGCCAGCACAATGCCCCTTCCTTTTGTTTTCATTTTATTGAAGAATTGCTCTCTCATGGTTGCTCGTGTCCGTTTTTCCATGAATAATCTGTCACTCTCCTCTCCGGAACTCCTTATTTTAAAAGCGAATGCTTAATCCCATCTGGTGCGTTTCGCCCAGTTCGCTGTGGGTAATCAGAGCATAATCCAGCTGGAATTGGGCGATATGCAGGCCAATTCCGGTGGAAAAGCGGTTGGGATTGGTGGTGCCTCCAAAGCGCAGAAACAGCCGCTGGAACACCCGGAACTCGGCACCACCCCATACCTGAATCTCGCCCACACCCAGCGTTTTGTTGAAATCCAGACTGGTGGTCACGCCGTCGTAGGGCTGGTAGGCCATGCCCACCACAATGCGCTGGGGTAAATCGTGCTGGGTAGTGGCGCCAATTTTGGGGGCATTCACATTCAGGAAATAGACCCCCAGGTAAGTGCGCCCATACACCGACGCCAGCAGCCCCACATCCAATCCAAAACTGGAAGCACTGCCCAGATCACCATATTCCAGAGATTCGCCCAGTTGCCAGTGATACCCTTTCAAAGAATAGCCAAAAGCCAGACTGGTGTGAATGTCGTTGAGCAGGTAGAATCCGTGGGAAAGGGTCACGGTGTACTCTCCAGAGAGATTCTGGTTCTGGTAATTCACCCCAAAATACTGGAAGGTGAGCGAAGCCGTGCCGTAGGAACCCGGCAACTGGTAAGTGGCTGCTCCAAAAAAGTTGGTCAGGAACGAAAGATTAAACAGCCGCAGGTAAGAGGTGGCGACCTGCACACCGGGCACCCGTGCCAGCCCTGCAGGATTGTAATAGGCTGCCCACACATCGTTGGCGACGGCTACACCGGTGCCTCCCATGGCGGTAAAACGGGGACTGGGGTAGCGATCGTCAAAAAGTCCGGCATAGGAATGAATCGCCAATCCATATGCCATCAGGATGATAAAAATTATGAGCGAGAAATTCTGTTTTATTCTCATAATAAAAGCCTGTTTTAATTTTTGATTAATTTATCTCACACTGCTTATTTCTGCCAGGATTTTACGGATGTCATTTAAATTGTATTTTATGATGTCATAAACAACATCAACCTTTATCTCTAAATATTCGTGTACCAATATATTTCTCAATCCAATCATTTTCACAAACAGTTGATACTCCGCTTCGTTAAATACGCACTTTTTGTGTAATTTTACCCCTAAATCACAATATCAATCCGGTTAAACAGTGCGGTCAGTTCCGTTGTAGTTTCCAATTTCAGATTCACATCGTAGCGATCGACAAACACACCCACATCCACATCGCTCTCGTGGTGTTTCTTCTTCCCCGGCAATTGAGAACCGAAAAGATATGCCGCCTGGATTTGCGGATAGCGGGAGAAGATTTTGTTCATCTCTTTTATTTTAGCGTCGTCTATGTAATCCGGTCTTACTCTCATCTCTTCCGCTTATTATTTCTTCAACATTGTGCCCACCACAATGGGCGCCACCCGGGTGCGTTTTTTACCGGACTGAGGTTCCATGACTTCCAGATGGCAGATGTAGGTGCCCAGCGGAACAAAGTTGTGGTACTCGTCCCGTCCGTCCCAGGCGAAGGTGTTCACAATGAGCTGGGCGTCTTCATCTAACAGGGTGGTAACCAGGCGACCGGCCAAATCGAAGATGCGGATGGTGATGTGGTTGTTCACCGCACCGGCATTGTAGCGGATGGTGATGCGCTCTCCGCGGTCGGGGACAAACGGGTGCGGGGGGATTTCCAGCGAAACCCCTTCCAGCGTCGGCTGATAGGTGGGATCCAGCCGAATATCTTCCTGGTAAGCCGGAAGAATCTGGTAATTGGCTTTTCCTTCCCGATCCACATACACTCCGCCCACGCCCCGGGCGATAACGGCCGAATTCACATCCACCGAATCCAGGTTAATTCCGGTGGTGCCCCACACCCGCAGCATGGTAGCGCCGGTGCCGTCGTTCACCACCACGTTGTAATCGTACGGCTGCTGGGTGGAAGTGGAATACTTCTCGGTAACCACCCCGCGAACCTGAATCAGGGTACCGTCCCAGCGGGGGCTATTGGCTTCGGCGGTGGTAAGCTCGATGGGCTGGGGAAGCTGACCGGTGTAATACACCGTATCCACGGTGGCGGGTGTAATCTGGGTGGTCTGGCGGTATTCGGAGACCGTACCCTGAATTTTAACCCACCAGCCGCGGCGGTAGGTGGTATCCGGCGCTCCCGCTTTGTTGATTTGAATCCCGTAACCGGAGATGTCCTGCATGTAAGCGGTGGTGCGGTCGGTGCGCAGAATGCCCGCGCCCACGGTAACCACACCCTCCAGGGTCACGGGATCTTTAAACTGCCCGGAATTGGTTTGCACATCTTTAATGAGCGTCACCGGCTGCACCCCAACCACCACAAAGGGACTTTCGGCAATGAATTGCGGAACCCCTCCCTGAACTGCAGTTTTAATCCAGAAGTAGGAATACACAGAAAACTCCGGAGTGGTAAGCCCGG
>JALWDQ010000775.1:0-2689 GCA_027039625.1 Calditrichia bacterium
GCCCCGCCAGCACCCCTCGAAAGTCAATCACCCGTTCCACCCCGTCATCGAAAACCACGCGCAAAGTGTATGGCCCTACCACCTCAAAGTCCACCACTCGATAAATCTTGTGCTTTTCCATCCTCGTTCTCCTTTACCGCAGAGGGGCTATCTTGCACGGCAACAGCCCCCGCTGCAAGCGCTCCCAATTGTCCCGTAATTCTCCTTGATGAAGTTCGGCCCATGTTTCCATCAGCCGCCGCTGTAAGCGGTCGGCTGGATTCTATCGTTAGGTTCAGCCTATTTTTGATTGCCATGTGAGGTAATGTATTCAACAATTTCATCATGGGCCATCTGCAAAGCTGGTGACTTCTCCAACAAAGATACTGGACTGAAGGAAACAGCAACGAAGCCCATTAAAAACCAATTGCCGGCTGCGAGCGCGATACCCCACCATAAGGTATTGAATACATCTATGATGGCAATTGCAATACCAGCGAACTGACTTGTGGCCGCACTGGCACTAAAGTCCCTGGAAGCGAAAGGCATGGCAAAATAGTGTCCATAACGTTGTAGCAGCTCATTTGCCTCTGATGACAAATCATGAATGTAATTGAACCGATATTTTTGCTTTGCTGCCCATAGCTGAATGCCAATAATAAGGTCTACAATAGCTATCGGTATCCATCCCCATATAGGATGTAATACGAAAGATAAAATAACCGATACTACCGCTATAATGATGGTTATCATTTGGAACATGACAAATTCTCCTCCAAGCTAACGATCAAGCTCACCTGCCGCTATGGAGTGGAGCGGAATAGCGGTCAGGTGCAGCGCCTTGTTATGTGTTGCTGTCAATATAGGCACTTTTTTCAATTTTCGCTCCCACAACAATTGCAGAGACCTGGACTACAAATGGAACAAACTGCCCAATACGTGGTTTTTCTTGTTACACAAAAAACAAGCTTAAGACACGCATTACAACAGCCAGAGTTACGACTACCGATATAAGACTTGTTGCAATTTACTTGAACATTCGCGGAGTGATGTAGGTGGCCAAAAAACCGCCAAATCCAGGCCCAAGTATCCACATCAGCGGAATATTTAAGAGATGCATTAAGCCAACGCCTTCACGCGCATGTGACGCCACATACACAACAACAAAAAGAAGGACTGATAGAAAAAGACTAAGAAAAGAAACAAAAAAGCAACTATCACGGCTAATGCCACCTTCATTCTTTAGTCACCATCTATAGCTGACCCAAGGGCATAAAGTATTGATGCGCCGGTACCCCCACCCTATACGAGCATTACCGGAAACCAATTTGAATTGGCTAATGCCTCATACCACGGGGCAAGTGCCAATGTAACCGGAGCGAGGAAGAATGCAATTACACCACCGATGAACCCCAAGTGATCGACAACGATGCCTAAGGATACAATGAACCCCCATAATCCAGCTACAAAATAAATAATGACTGCTGGAATCTTAAAGATGGCGCCCATGATGTTTCTCCCTGTTTACGCATAACAGTTCCATTGTGCGGATTCCCACTATCCCCCGCCGCGTGGACGCACTGGCGGCAGTACGCATCGGAGCAGATGGAATAGCGTCTGGTTCCTGGGAAAGAAATCCGGATAGCAAAGCAATGGACGCAGATACACTGAATCCGTAGAGCCCAGCCGTCGGCGCCCGAAGAAGCAGCGCTCGGATAGGGTACAGGGGGCCAACGAAACGGCCTTTGGTCGCCCCCGAGATCAAAACGCTGGAGGACGGTTGTTCGACTGCTTCGCTCACTGGATGTTTCCCCTCGCTCAAAAGCAAAAATCCCTAACCTTTTGTAAGGTTAAGCACTTCTGGCTTCAAACGCAAGTGAAAAATCGAGCATTTCGCAATGGTGGTGGTTTTTGTCACACGTTCGGCGGGCAACCACTGTCGGAGCCCCACTTGGGTATCCTGCATTGCCTCTGTACAGCCAACCAACGTACAAACTGGGCTTTGTTTTTCCCTTGGTCGGAATTGAGCAGAAAAGCCTCCCGTTTCGATGGCCAAAGGAACCACAGAGGAACCCGACACGTCCGCAGCCAGCGAAGGGAAGAGGTACGCTGTTGAACAGAGAAATGGAAATCCCGGACGAGCTTGTGGGTAACCAGATCCCAGGCCACGAGTCCACTGGGCGACGTCCGAAATGCAGCCACAGGCGCGCCACACAGCCAGGTGCCCTGTTTGCAGGCGACGAACGCTCCTTTCAGTAAGAAGCCGCCACAAGCCGCAAAGAACTGCCGTGGAAAAGCGAGCGAATTCTCGCCCACTTTTTCCTTGCTTTTCAGGCCGAGAATTCTAATTTGCGTGCTGAATTTTACGGCCTCGAAAAGGCCGGAAAGGCAGGTGAGTAAAGCAGTTGTGGCCCGGGCGAGTAGCGGCAGAGTCCAGGCAGGCTGTAGAAATGTGGTCCGGGACAAGTGGGCACCGTGACGTCCCTGATTCGGACGCACGAAAGGTTTTGGCCCTGGTGCCGAAAAAGAAGAAGGAACGAACTCGATGGAGGGAGGCTTGTTCGGTCGGCTGACTCGGTTTGCACTGAAAACGTTGCAGGAGGTGCTTCATGTGGCGTAGGCTCGCTCCTCCCTCCGTGGTCTTCGTACTTGCCTTTCTGGCCTTTTCTCATCCTGCTCTTGCCAGCGAAGCGGCTGAGGCGGGTGAGGG
>JALWDQ010000776.1:0-2688 GCA_027039625.1 Calditrichia bacterium
ACGCTTTTTGAACGCTCTGGGGCATCGGGTTAAAATTCCCCATAATGTGACTCCCAAACAGTTCCAGGAAATTTTGCAGCAGGTCTCCGGCACCAAGGACGATATTTTGATTAAAGAAGTGGCGCTGCGCACCATGATGAAAGCCCAATACTCCATCAAGAATATTGGGCATTTTGGCCTGGCTTTTGAGGATTACACCCATTTTACCTCCCCCATTCGGCGCTATCCCGATCTTCAGGTGCACCGCCTGTTGAAGATGTACGCCGGTAAAATTCCCCCTAAAACCATTCGCACCCTGAAGCAGGAATTAAAGAAAATTGCCGATCGCAGTTCCGAGCGGGAACGGGTGGCGCTGGAAGCCGAACGCCAGAGTGTGAAAATTAAACAGGTGGAATGGATTTCCAACTACGTGGGAAAAACCTTTAAGGGGCTCATCTCTGGGGTCACGGCGTATGGTATTTTCGTGGAGATTGTCCCTTACCTCATCGAGGGGTTTGTGCGCATCGAAAATATGGTGGATGATTTTTACATTTACGACGAAAAAACCTACTCCCTGGTGGGAAAGGAGTTTGGTCAGGTGTACCGGTTGGGGGATGAGGTGAAAATTAAGGTAGATCGGGTGGATCGAGAAACCAACGAAGTGGATTTTTTGTTAGTTTATGAAAAGAAATAGGCGGTTAGGAGTTGTGAGGTTGTTGAGGGAAAGGGGATAGTTGAGAAGGGTTAAAAAATGGCGATGCGCCCGTGGTTTTTCTTCTGGACATTCTGGTGGTTGTTAGTTGCCCTAACCGGGTTCCGGGAACCGCTTGTTGCCCGGGTGGTGCAGTCGCAAAGCGATAGCCTCCTTTCCCCCGCTCCTGATTCACTCGCGGTAACGGATACGTTAACCCCGCCTCCCCAAAGCGATATTGAGGGACCGGTTAAATATCGCGCCGAAAAAATTACCTTCTCCATGGAACATCGTCGCACTTTTCTGGAAGGCAATGTCATCATTCAGTACCAGCAAATGCGTCTGGAAGCAGCCCGGGTGATGATTGACTGGAATCGTAATACCATGGTAGCCACCGGTGTGGCCGATAGTACCGACTCCCTGGGCAATCCCGTGTACCGGGGATTACCGGTATTCAGCGAGCAGGGAAGCGAACCCATCCACGGCTTTCGCCTGGAATACGATTTTAAACACCAGCGGGGTAAAGTGCTGGAAGGGCGAACCAACATGGAGCCGGGGTATTATCGGGGGGAACTCATCAAAAAGGTGGGTAAAAAAACGCTTCTGGTAAAGGATGGTTATTTCACCAGTTGCGATAGCATCGAGCACCCTCACTACTATTTCAAAGCCAATAAAATGCGCATTATTGTGAATAAGCGGGCGGTGGCCAAACCCATTTACATGTACATTGCGGATATTCCGGTGTTTGCCATTCCTTTTGGAGTATTTCCCATGGAGAAGGGACGGCGCTCCGGGTTTATTATTCCCAAATTTGGAACCAGCAGCTATGGGGGGCGGTATCTGCGGGATTTCGGGTATTATTGGGCCGCTTCGGATTACTGGGATGTCACCCTTTTAAGCACCTTTTTCGAGCGCACGGGTACGGTCTATTCCGGGGAGTTTCGCTATCGCAAGCGTTACAATTTTGGCGGAAATGTGGTGATGCACTACGCACCCCGGGATGTAACCACCGGGCAAAAGAAGCAGCGCTGGAGCATCCAGTTTAGCCATCAGCAAAAGATTGGGGAAACGATGACGCTGAACGGTAGCGGGCGCTTTGTCAGCGACCGCACCTTCCTGAAAAATTACTCCAACAATCTGGAGCACCGGCTGGACCAGATTATTTCCACCAATGTGAATTTTTCCAAACGCTGGCCTTCTTCCAAAAATGCCTTGAATGTGAGCATTCGGCGCAACGAAAATCTGCAAACCGGAGAACTGGATTACACCCTGCCCAATATTTCCTTCTCCCATACTCAATCTGACCTGATTCCGTTTAATCCGGCTAAAACCCCCAAAAAGCGCTGGTATCACAACATCACCTATAATTTCGGAAGCAATTTTAAAGCGGATGGGAGTAAGAAGCTGCAGAGCGATTCCACATTTAAAAAGAGCCAGCGGATGGGCTGGGAGCATCGGGGTGGGCTTTCGCTCAATTTTAATTTGTTCAAATATTTTCGCTACCGCCAGAGTGTTTCTTTCCGGGAGTTGTGGGTACCGCAATATTACCAATATCACTGGGTGGATTCTTTGAATATGGCCGTGGCAGACACCATCCGTCAGCCGCGCGCCCGGCACATTGTGAATACCAATCTGGGGGTCACCACCACCCTGTACGGGCTGTTCGAAATCCCCTTTGGTCCGCTGAAGCTCATCCGGCACAAAATGGACCCCGCTATCCGCTTCACCTTTACTCCGGATTACACCGAGCCTCGCTTTGGCTACATCCAGACGTTTACCGATAGCAGTGGTCGCCTGCGGAGGTACGATCGCTTTGCGGGGAGCGCTTTTGGAGGCACCCCCACCGGGGAATCCCGCCTGATGACTATCTCCCTGAACAACCTGTTCCAGGGTAAAATGATTCGCAATGGAGAGGAGAAAAAGATCAATTTATTCAACTGGGATTTATCGACCAATTACAACTTTCTGGCCGATAGCCTGCGCTGGGGCGAGATTAACAGCAGCCTGCGCACCCAGGC
>JALWDQ010000777.1:0-2685 GCA_027039625.1 Calditrichia bacterium
CTCGCGAACGTTACCACGGCTCCATGCTCCAGGACAATATTCCCATGGTAGCCACTTCCACTTATCCCCAGAGCTGGCCGGAGTATTACTGGGACGATGAGAATAAGGAATGGGTGCACACTCCCGGGGAACATCACTGGCCCGGCGGCTGGGCTGTGGATCCCGATCCCAGTTCCCCCACCTACGGGCAACCGCTGGAAGGGCAGTTCGTTTCCAACAAAGATATTTTCTTCATCGCTACCGATAAATACAACGGGGTGCGTTCCGGGGCCATTACCGCCAAATACGGTTACCCGGTAGGCATCGACATGGAAGTGCACGGGTACAGCTATTCCACCGCACTCTACGAAAATGTGGTGTTCTTCAACATCAACTTCATTTACCGCACTCCCGAGCAGCTTACCGATCCCCACAGCCCCTTTTACGACCCGGATCGCCATTATTACAACGGGCGCATCGATAGCGTGTATTTTGCCTTTTTTGTGGATCCCGATTTACCCGGTCGCTATCTGGTGCCCGGTTCCAACTATCGCCAGGCCACACCCTGGGCAGAGGACGATTACGGCTTGATTTACGATTACGATGGGGACGGCACCATCGATGTGTTTCTGGCATTCGACAAACAGGATTATTTTACCGACCAGATTTACCCCCAGAACAGCGGGCCGGTTTCGGCCTACGGAATTAATTTCTTCCGCACGCCGCTGCTGGACCCCAGCAATCCCAACAGTCCCGAAATTGGAATTACCGGATTTCACTGGTTCGACCAGGACGAAGCCATGCGGCCAGCGCCGGTGGATGCCCAACTGGAGAAAACCTTCTATGCCATTTCTGCCGGGAAGCCGGAGCTGGTTCCGGCCGAGGACCGGGATAAGTGGTTCCATGGGGACGACCCCACCCGCGACGATGTGAGCCTGCTGGCCGATTATCAGGAGAGCTTCCCCGTTGGCAGCCGACCGGATATTCAGTTCTGGTTTAGCTCGGGGCCCTTTTCCATTGAGCCGGGAGACACCATTCCCATTCACATCGGCATTGTGGGAGGCGTACCCAATCCCGGGCCGCTGGACGAGAACGGATTTCCCACCAATCCGCCGGAAATCCGTTTCGCCACCGTGTTCGAGGCGTTGCGGCAGGCCGATAGCCTCTACAAAAACAATTTCATTGGATTCCGTCCGCCTACCGCACCCCATCTCTCGGCGGTCGGTACCCAGGTCATCGATAAAAATGGGCTGCCGGTGGTGTACGGCGAAAATGGGCAGGTTACCCTGTATTGGGACGATTCCGCGGAAGATTCCTACGAAATCATCACCCGCGACCACGATTTTCAGGGTTACCGCATTTACCGTACCCAGGCCAATCTGGCCGGGCAGGGCGAACCGGAGTGGGGAACTCCCATTTACGATTACACCGGTACCAACATTGTGGGCTACCAGCCGCTGGCACAGTACGATTTGATTGATGAATGGGAAGGACCCGATCCCCTGAATCCCTTCTTCGATCTGGGAAAAAATACCGGTTTGAAATACACGTTTGTGGATAAAAACGTCATAAACGGAGTACGTTACCGTTACACCATTACTGCTTACGACCATCCGGTGCTGGAAGCCGGACAGCCTGCGCTGGAATCTTCCCGGGGCAACGATCCCCGCCTCATCCAGACGGTGGATGTCATCCCCGGTTTGCAGCCCCAGGGCTTTGTGGGCGGAACCGCCGATTCCACCGTAACCCATCTTTCGGGAACCGCTACCGGTGTCATGTCTCCCCGGGTTATTGATCCCATCCGCATCACCGGGCATACTTACCGGGTCAGTTTTAAGGATACCCTGGAAAATTTGCGTTTCGATGTGTATGACGAGGATACCGGGGAGTATCTGGTGCAGGATTACGACAAGTTCTGGGTAGAGGCGGATGCCGACATTGCCGAACCCCGGCCTATTTTCGATGGCATCGGTTTGATGGTGATTAACCACGACCACGTGGAGCAACTGGAGCAGGGCTGGCAAACGGTGACCGGCGACACCTCCAATTATGAATTCAGTGTACTCTCGGTAACTCCGGATAGCCTGTATTATCCGTACGATTACGCCATTGTTTTTGGTGATTCCACGGTGAAGTTCGAGCATCCTGCTTTTCCCAACGCCGCAAAAGTTCCCTTTCAGGTATTTAACGTGACGAAAGATTCGGCGCGGGAGCATCCCCTGAAGCTGTACGTGCGCAACCCCAATTTACCCTGGACCAGCGGCGATTATGTGTACATTCTGGAACCGGATGTCCAGCACCGAAGCTGGCAGTTTTCGGTGACCTGGAGCGACACCTCCGTACCTCCTTCCCCCGGTGACGTGTACCTGTACCGCACCAAAAAACCGTTCACCCACCGGGACGTGTACGAAATTCGCACCCATTCTCTGCAGGTCGATAATCAGGAAGTGGATATGAGCCGCATCAAGGTGGTGCCCAATCCCTACGTGGTGTACAACCTGATGGAGCTGGCTTCGGACCGACCGGATCGGTTTACCCATTTGCTGCGCTTCACCCATCTACCCCAGCGCTGCACCATCCGCATTTACACCCTGCGCGGGGATTTGATTAAAACCATTGAACATTCCAGCAGCACCATTGGCGATGAGTACTGGAATTTACAAACGGACGAAAAGCTGGAGGTGAGTTACGGGGTGTACATTTACA
>JALWDQ010000778.1:0-2681 GCA_027039625.1 Calditrichia bacterium
AGAAGTTGCTCCAACAGTTTGGGTCTCTGGATAACATCTATGCTAATTTGGATAAGGTAAGCAGTGCCAACTGGAGGAAGAAATTAGAGGCGGGGCGGGAGCTGGCATATCTTTCCCGGGAACTGGTAACTATCGACACACGGGTGCCCATCGATATTTCAATCGAAGAGATGAAAGCCAGCGAGCCGGATATGGAAACCCTGTTCCGTTATTTCGATGAACTGGAATTTCGCTCGCTGAAGGATCGGCTGGCGGAATTGGTGGGAAGCACAGAGGTGAAAGTAAAGGACATCGATCAGGTGGAGCAGGAGTACGTGCTGGTGGAAACTCGGGAAGCGCTGCAAAAACTGGTGGAAAAGCTCCGCACCACACCCTTCTGGGTGTTCGATACCGAAACCACCGGACTGAGGATATTTGATTCCGATATTATCGGGCTTTCCTTTGCTCTTAAACCGTTTCAGGCCTACTACTTACCGCTCAATCATCCCGAATGTGAATTTTCTGCCAGCGAAGCGCTGGAGATGTTGAAACCGGTGTTTGAATCCCGGGAAATAGAAAAAGGCGGACAAAATATTAAATTTGATGGGCTCATGCTCTGGCAGCATGGGATTGCCCTGCGGGGCATCGCTTTCGACACCATGGTGGCTCACTATCTCATCAGTCCCGGAACCCGCCAGCATAATCTGGATTATCTGGCCGAGGTGTATTTAAATTATCGCATGATTCCCATCGAGAAGCTTATCGGGAAAAAGGGGAAGCGCCAAAAAAGCATGCAGGAGATTCCGGTGCAGATGGTGTATCCCTATGCCTGCGAGGATGCCGATATCACCTTGCGCTTAAAGGAACTGCTGGAGCAGAAGCTGAAGGAGACGGAAACCTACGCGCTGTTCCGGGATGTGGAAATGCCGCTGGTGGCGGTGTTGATGCAAATGGAGATTAATGGGGTAAAGCTGGATGTTCCTTTTTTGCAAAAAATGTCCCGGGAATTAGAAGAACTCTTACGTAATCTGGAAAAAGAAATATACCGTCTGGCGGGCGGAGAATTTAACATCAATTCCACCCAGCAACTGGGCAAGGTATTATTCGAGAATCTGGAGATCCATAAGGAGTTTGGCAACCGCCGTCCCAAAAAGACACCCACCGGAAATTATTCCACTGCCGAATCGGAACTGGAGAAATATGCCGGGCATCCCCTGGTGGGGAAAATCCTGGAATATCGCAAAATAGCAAAGCTGAAATCCACTTACGTGGATGCCCTCCCTTCCCTCATCAGCAAACGTACGGGAAGGCTGCACACCTCTTTCAATCAAACGGTAACTGCTACGGGACGTCTTTCCAGCAGCGACCCCAATTTGCAAAACATTCCTATTCGGGGGGATCTGGGACGAAAAATTCGCCGGGCGTTTATTCCTGAGGATCCGAATGACTTTATTTTAAGCGCCGACTATTCCCAGATTGAGTTACGGGTGATGGCGCATCTTTCCGGCGACCCGGCTTTGCAGGAGGCTTTCCGCCGCGGCGAGGACATCCACGCCAGCACCGCAGCTGCGATTTTCGATATCCCCATTAGTGAGGTTACACCGGAACATCGCCGCAAAGCCAAGGAAGTGAATTTTGGCATCATTTACGGCATCTCCCGGTACGGACTGGCCGCCCGGTTGGGAATTTCTCCCGATGATGCCGAGCACATCATCCAGAGCTACTTTGTTCGCTTCCCCCGGGTGAACGACTACATCGTGCGCACCATCGCCTTTGCGCATCAGCATAAATATGTCACCACCATCCTCAATCGCCGACGTTACATCCCGGAAATCGATAGTAAAAACGCCAACATTCGCCTTAACGCCGAACGCATTGCCATCAACACCACCATTCAGGGGAGTGCTGCCGACTTAATTAAGCTGGCCATGATCCGCATCCAGAAACGGCTGGAGGAAGAAAAACTGCAAACGCGCATGATTCTTCAGGTTCACGACGAATTGGTGTTTGAGGTAAAAGCAAAGGAAGTGGAGGACATCAGGGCGCTGGTGAAACACGAGATGGAAAACGCCATCAAAATGGACGTGCCGCTGAAAGTGGATATTGGGATTGGGAAGAACTGGTTGGAAGCCCATTAACAACGTTCAAAAAAGCGGATGCAAGATTGGGTAAAGGGAATACCCTCCGGCAATTTCTAATCCCCACTTGGCATTTCCCGGAAGATTGTGTAAATTTGGCGCTCATAAAACTGTAGATTACAATGGTTTATTCAGAATACAATAAAACAATACTCCCCAACGGTCTCACCATTGTTAGCGAGAAGATTCCTTCCGTTCGCTCCATCTCCATAGGAGTCTGGGTAAAGTCCGGTACCCGAAACGAAACCGCCCGTAACAACGGGGTGGCTCATTTTCTGGAACACATGATGTTCAAGGGTACGGAGAAACGGAGTGCTCTGGATATTGCCCGCAGTCTGGAATCGGTGGGTGGTTATCTGAACGCTTTTACCAGCAAGGAACAAACCTGCTATTACGCAGAAATTCTGGACGAGCATTTGCCCCGGGCGGTGGATGTGCTCTCGGATATGGTGTGCCATTCGGTGTTCGACGCCGGGGAATTCGAGAAGGAGCGCCAGGTCATTCTGGATGAAATTAGCAGTGTGGAAGATACACCGGATGAGTACATTCAGGATGTGTTTGTGG
>JALWDQ010000779.1:0-8329 GCA_027039625.1 Calditrichia bacterium
CCTGATTATATGCTTAGTCCTCCATTTTATCAGATACTTCTACATGATAAAAGTGAAAGTGGCATAGCGTAGGGGGAATAGGGGGCATAGGGCATAGGGCATAGGGCATAGAGGAAATAAAGAGGAGCGCGGTGCATTATCAATTGTGTAGCATTTTACAGAACATTCCGTAAATAAATATTCCATCTAATATTTTACATCGAGCCAGAGAAAGGTGAATTCTTAACTTTCTGAATTCGCTTCCCTGCCCCTCAAAATCCCGATGGATGCACGATAAAAACCGGGAGCTACCTTAAACAAAATTTGCAATCGTAAGTTTGTCCATCTTTATTGTAATGTTAGTGGCGGTTCCCGGAGGGAGCCATCTGGATGTTGCGGTTAATTTTTTTCCAACAGTTATTAAAAACCTTTGCGCACCCGGAACCTTCGTTGCGCACTTGGCGGTTCAAAAAATTCTACAAAAAGATTAACCGGTAATGAGGGCCAGCATTTCTTCCAGAGAAATTTCGTGCACAGTGTCCGCCCCCTGGAGTAGGGATTCTGCCAGCTCCCGCTTCCGCTGGTGTAAGGAGAGAATTTTTTCTTCAATCGTATTCCGGGTAATAAACCGGTACACCGTAACCGGCTGGGTTTGCCCGATGCGATGGGCGCGATCGCTGGCTTGGTCTTCCACCGCCGGATTCCACCAGGGATCCAGATGAATAACATAACTGGCAGCCGTAAGGTTTAATCCCAGACCTCCCGCTTTTAGACTGATGAGGAACACATCACCTTCCCCGTTCTGGAAGGCTTCGATGCGCTTCTGCCGCTGCGCCACCGGCGTTTGACCATCCAGATACTGATAGGAAATCTTCGATTTTTTCAGCTCCTTTTCCACAATCTTGAGGAAATCCACAAACTGGCTGAATACCAGAGTGCGATGCCGGTTCTCGATGAGTTCCTGCAAAAGATCTTTCAACACCGTAATTTTGGTGCCCGGCAGTTTAACGGAGGGATTAATCAGTTTGGGATGGCACACCGCACGCCGCATGCGCATAAGCTCCGCCAGAATGCGAATCCGTTGCTGACCATTGCCTTCTTCTTTTACAGTGGCCAGATTCTTCAGCGCTTGCTCCCGAATGGCTTCGTAAAAAGCCATCTCTTCCGGAGACAGCTCGATGTACACATTAATTTCCGTTTTGGGCGGAAGTTCTTTAATGACCTGCTCTTTTAACCGCCGGAGGACAAAAGGTTGAATGAGTCGTTTCAGATGTTCCAGCCGCTGGTTGTCCTGATAGCGCATGATGGGTAACACAAATTTTTCGCGGAAACTTTTCCAGCTCCCCAGCAGCCCGGGAAGTAAAAAGCGGAAAAGCGTCCAGAGCTCCTGTAAATGGTTTTCGATGGGAGTACCGGTGGTAATCATGCGAAATTTGCCCTGAAGCTTCAGCGCGGCCTGGGTGCGCTTGGCGGTAATATTTTTAATGGCCTGGGCTTCGTCCAGAACAATGGTTTGCCACTGAAATTTCAGAAAATGCTCTCCGTAGCGCTGGAAGATGTGGTAATTGCACAGCACCAGGTGGTATGGCTCCGGTCGGGTGTAATTCTCCACCTCGGCCTGATTGGAGAGCACAATGGGGTTCAGGGAGGGAGTAAACCGTCGGGCTTCCTTCTCCCAGTTGTACACCACCGAGGCGGGAGCAATCACCAGTGTTGCGCCGCCTTCTGCCCGGGAGAGAATCAGTGCCAGCGCCTGTATGGTTTTCCCCAGCCCCATATCGTCCGCCAGGCAGGCGCCCGCTTCCAGTTCCGCCAGGCGTCTCAGCCACTGATACCCTTCCACCTGGTATGGCCGCAATGTTCCCTGAAATCCTTCCGGAACTTCAGCCTTCAACTGCTGTGCCCGGGCAAATTTCTCGAAAAACGTTTTCCACTGGGGAGTCTTCTGGCTTACCGGAATTTCCCGTTCCAGCTCCGGCAGAGCCAGAGCACTAAAACGGTGCAGGCGTACCTTTTCCCCTTTACCGGTGGTAAACGAGTGCACCTTCTTCAGAAAATTAAGCATGCGTTCCGTTAACTGAACCAGCTTGCCGGGAGAAATTTCCACAAATTCGCTGTAATTGCTGTTTTCCCACTGCTCCAGAAGGTTGCGAAAATTTATCACCAGATTCTCATCGATGGTGACATCCCCCGATAACTCAAACCAATCCACTCCGGAACCGATGTGTAAGGAAAGCGCCGAAAAATCGAGCTTCCCGTACAGTTTTTTCTCGAAATTTTTAGGCCACTGGATGGTTAGTTCTTCCTTTAAATTCCGAATCTCTGCAAAGACCTTCAGGCTCTCTTCGGGAGTGGGAATGACCCAGTAGTAAGCACCTTTTTTATATTTCTGAAGGGTGGGAAGTTGCTGGAGAATCTTTTCTGCCTTTTGCCGCTCCCGGGCAAGCGACCGTTTTACGGATACCAATTTTCCATCTTTGCGGAAGGTAATGAACTGCTCTCCCTCACCGGGATCAAGGTACACATGTCGCCCCGGAATGGGACGAACTTTCAGAGTAAGAGCAAATCCTTCTCTACTGTTATAAATGCGCAAAATGAATTCCGGCTCACTTTCCTGCTGCTCATCGGTTACAATTTCTATCTTCCCCTGCTGGACGGGTACAGCGCGGGAAACCAGTTGAATCACTTCCTGGAGTACCTGTTCGTTTTCCACAGGAATGCCATCCATGTAGGGATCCAGGATTTCCTTTAGCTGTAAAAGAGCTTTGTTCGCAATAAAAACTTCCACGTGATAATCATCTATTGGAAGATAGGTGTATTTAGCTTCTATGGGAGGAACAAAATAAAACGTGTAAAGCCCATTTTCTTTCTTGATATTGAACAGATACTCTCCCCGGGTGAACTGAATAGGATGCTCCGGATCATACTCATTGTATATATTGTCCATTTTTAATACCAGGCCTTCCAGCAAATTGAGGGAGATACTCCAGTAAAAAGTTCTGTATTCTCTCAATATTTTTCCAAGTACAAGCGAGTCCCGGGATGTAAGCAGTGAAGAATATTTTGTTCTCAAATCATCCAGACTCACCCTGCGCCCGCGTGACCATTTCCCTTGTTTTGTTTTTTTTTGAATTTTAGGCTCAATCACACTCCTACCAAAATCCAGATCATTTCGCCTTCCGATTACCCAAATAAGTCGTTCTTTCGACTCCTTTGGGGTAACATCATTCTCTGCCCAGCTCTTTAACCGGGAAAGCATTCTTTCCCAGGCAGGCCGAGGCTCTATCAGTTTGCATATGGGAAGAAACTTTTGCTGTTTTTTATGGAGAAAAAGCGGTTCTTCAATAAAAATTTCGTCTTTGACAGCCAAAAGTAACTCACTCAATTGCTCCTTTAAGAACTCGTAACCTCCATCCTGAGCCCAGGTAAATGCCTCCAACAACTTGTTGAAATAATTCGAAAGGTTCTCGCTTTCCAGTAAATACTGCAATAATCCAACCACCAATACACTGTGAACAAATATAAGTATATTGTATTTTTTATAGGTGTCTGAAGAGAACTTCCTGGTCGGTAAATCCGACTGTTCCAGGATGGCGCTTTTAAAAATCTTGAACACGGGTTTTAAAATTGTTTTTGTGGGATTCTTTTCCTCTTTTTCCGCCCACTCTTTAAGTTTGGGAAAGTCTTCAGGACGGGTTAAAAGGAGAAGTAAGTAGTAGAGTAAAAACAGGTTAAAAGGGGAAGGCTTTTCCTCAGGAGATTCTTTTTCAATCTTCTCGAATTCCTCCAGGCCTTTTTCCATATCCCGTGTAAAGGCGCGCATGAGGGCAGCACCTTTACGAAAATACTTATCTGTATTCTTCTTATCGGATAAAAAGAATTGGATATTCCCCCGCATAAACTGCCAATCCAGATACATATGGTATGCATCAGGAGTAATCGAGTCATCCCGGGGGTAATTTTTAAACACATGATTGATAAAGGGTGTTAAATGATTCATGGGAGTAAAATCTGAAAGCTGTTCTTCCAGAGCTCGATAAGCCAGAGTTTGTTGAATGATGCCGGGTTGTTTTTTTAGCCAGGCAAGATCGAACGGATGGAAAAACATGAGTTCCAGTTGCTCAAGAACCAGATCAGACTTTAAGACCTTGTATTTACGAATAATTTCTTGTACCCTGTCGTGGTCTTTGTTTAATAACGCAAGACGCAGATGCAGAAAATTGGTTCGGTGATTAAAACGATTCATTTTTACGGGATGAACAATGAGAGAAATGCTCTCCACGTACGGTTGAAATTGGGACTGTTTTTTCGACAGTTGACGAGCAATCTTCTCGCAAGAATAATTATCCACATGAACGGTCTGGGAATCCATTTCTTCCAGAAAACCAAGGTCATCCAGTGTTCTTAAAGCGTGGTAAAACTGTTTCTCGGTGATATTCGGTTTATTGGTAATTTTGAAAAACGCATTAACCGTGCGAAATAGTGTTTCCGGTTTAATGGCGAGAAAGTAAAGGGTGGCAAATTCGAGAATAGTTTTTGCCGGTTCCTCCAGCGTCCGGTAAAGCTGGTATAGTGATTTTTCCATGATTTACACTCACTGTTTACTTACGAAAGAGTACATTTAAATAAATCCTAGAATATTATTCTCTAATTTTCAATTTAGGTTACCAAAGAAAAATGGATTATCAGTCAGCTATATTTTTCACAATCCACTCACTCCCCACAAACCCATAAATATAATATGTGCAGATTTAAAGAACAATGTGATGTAAGATTTCAATTAAGAAACGTGAACTCCGTTTTTCATTCAAACAAAATAAGAATTAAACCCGCATTTTAATGGTTTAAAGAATTCATTTGTTAAAAGAACAGGAGATACGAAGCGGGTAGCATCGTCAGGGTTTCGGTGTTAAATTTAGTGGTTTAAAAATTTGAGTGTGAATATGGTTCGTATCATAGATGTTGAACAGGGTAGCATTGCCGAAGAACTGGGGATCCGTCCCGGAGCGTCCCTTATCAGCATAAATGGGAAGGATATCTCGGATCAACTGGATTACCGATTTTACGCCTCGGCAGAGGAACTGGAATTACGGATAGAGCAGGAAGGCGAACAAATTATATTCGAGATTGAAAAGGATGTGCAGGAAGACTTGGGGCTGATTCTGGAAGACCTGGAAATGCGCCAGTGCGGGAACAAATGTGTATTTTGTTTTGTGCATCAAAATCCGAAAGGGCTGCGTAAGTCGCTCTATTTTAAAGATGAAGATTACCGTTTCTCTTTTCTCTACGGGCATTATGTTACGCTTTCGAATGCCGATGAGCGGGATTTGCATCGGATTGTCGAGCAGCGTCTTTCTCCGTTGTACATTTCTGTACATGCCACGGAGCCGAAATTACGGCAATATTTGCTGGGAATTCGCCAGGACGACCACTTGATGGAGAAAATTCACTTCCTGGCCGAGCATGGAATCGAATTGCACACCCAGGTGGTGCTGTGTCCCGGATTGAACGATGGAGAACATCTGGAACGTACCATGCAAGAGCTGAAAGCATTGTTTCCCCAGGTGCGTTCGGTAGCTATTGTACCGGTGGGACTCACTCGCTTCCGGCGCGGCTTGCCCCGTTTAAATCCCGTAACCCGGGAATACAGTTTGCAACTGATGCAGGAAATCGATGGTAAACGGGAGCAGTTTAAAAGGGAAATCGGCAGCGCTTTTGTCTATCTGGCAGATGAGTTCTACATTGCTACGGACACTGCCTTACCGGAAGAGGATTACTACGAGGATTTCTACCAGCTGGAAAATGGGGTTGGGTTAACCCGCGATTTTATTTCCCGGGTAAAAGCGGAGTTACCCGAATTACAGCGCCTGGCACCGGAACTCAATTTAACTCTGGTAACCGGTGTATTGGGAGCCCGCGCTCTAAAACGCTATATTTTACCTTTGTTGAAACACATCCCCGGTTTAAAAATATCTTTATTGCAGGTGGTCAATCGCTTTTTTGGTGAATCCATTACCGTGGCGGGATTACTGGTGGGGCAGGATATTTACGATGCTCTGCGGGGATATCCCGAACTCGGGGATTATGTGATTCTACCTCCTCGAGTTATCAACCAGGAGGGACTTTTTTTAGATGATTGGACACTGCCCCGGCTGGAAAGGAAGTTGAAAAAGGAGGTTTTTATTTTCCCGGAGAGCTTTGTTCAACTGGTGGAAAATATTCGAGCACAGCGCACGGTAAAATCTGCCGAGCTGGCACGCAAAATTCGGCACAGCCGGGTGTCTCTACTGCCGGAAATAAATGAGTAAACAATGAAGAAATATCGAGAGTAAGCAGCAAACACCCGTTTAATTGAAAATAACAGAAAGAGGATTATGGGATTACCTATTGTCACAATTGTTGGCCGACCGAACGTGGGGAAATCCACCCTGTTTAACCGGGTTATCGGAAAGCGGGAAGCCATTGTGGATGATCAACCCGGGGTGACGCGCGACCGGTTGTACGCCCAGGCGGACTGGAATGGCATTCCGTTTATGCTGGTGGATACCGGAGGGTACTTACCGAAAACCGAGGACGAAATCGAAAAAGCCATTCGCGAGCAGGTGGAGATTGCCATTGAGGAAGCCGATGTAATCCTGTTTGTGGTGGATCGCCAGACGGGGGTTACCCAGTGGGATAGTCTGATAGCCGAAAAACTTCAGCGCACCCACAAGCCGGTTCTTTTGGTGGTAAATAAAGTGGATCACGAAAAATACGAGCCGGAGATGTACACCTTTTACAATCTGGGTCTGGGCGACCCCATTGGTGTTTCCGGGATTCAGGGGCTGGGCATCGGCGATTTGCTGGATCGGCTGGTGCAGCATCTGCAAAAAATTCCCTTCAAACCCCGGGAAGAAGGCATCCATCTGGCCGTGATTGGCCGCGAAAACGTGGGGAAGTCCTCGTTTGTGAATACCCTGATTGGAGAAAAACGCTCCATCGTTACCGATCGTCCCGGTACCACCCGGGATGCGATTGATTCCCCCTTAAATTACAAAAAACGCCGTTACATTTTGATTGACACTGCGGGGTTAAAACGCAAAGCCCGGATCAAGGAAAACGTGTTGTTTTACAGCCAGATTCGCACGGCGCGGAGCATTCAGCGTGCGGACGTGGTGCTCTATTTTATGGATGCCACCGAAGGCCCTACCCGCCAGGATTTGCGCGTCATTCAGGATGCGGCTCGCCAGAAAAAGGGGATTGTGATCGCCGTGAACAAATGGGATCTGGTGCCCAAAAATGAGCATACGCTGTTTCAGTGGGAACGTGCCATGAAGGAACGACTGGGTGAGTATGCGTACATCCCGATTGTGTTTACCTCGGTGCTGGAAAAGAAACGATTGTACAAGTTGCTGGATGTGGCAACGGCAGTGTACGAAGAACTGCATAAATACATTCCTACCAGCGACTTAAACGATGTGTTGCTGCCCATTATTCAGGAAACTTCCCCTGCGGCAATTCGCGGAAAGGAAATTAAGATAAACTATGTGACTCAGGTGAAAAAGAATCCCCCGGTGATTGCTTTTTTCTCCAATTTCCCGGAACTGATTCAGGATCACTATCGGCGGTTTCTGGAACGGAAAATTCGGGAGCTCTGGGGCTTCACCGGTGTGCCCCTCACCATTGTGTTTAAATCCAAACATGGTAAACGAGGGAATTGAATCGGAATTTTTTTTGGTAACCACCAGCGGGATTTCGGTACCCCAGAGAGCACAGAAATTGTTTAACCACCGAATAACATGAAAAATTAAAAATGAAAAATGTCCAAAGCCATGGGAAAGGAAAGATTTAACCACCAATCATAAAAATAGGTATTTAACCACGAAATATTTACCCGTGAATAAAAAGAATTAATATTTGCCCACGAATTACACGAATGGACACGAATGAAAAAGACAATAAAATTAGGTTGTGAAAGAATCTGTTAGATTATTTGGAATTTGGAGATTAAAGTTTGCTGTTTGGGATTTGGTAATTGGAATTTGTAATTTCATTCTTCGCTTCTCCCGAGGCGTTATGCTGCGAAGCAGCATTTTCTATTTCAGTAACAAAGCCTTTCACGAGAGGTCATTTTACGATACACACTCCTCTCATTATTCGTTGAGGTTGTAACCCACTCTGGAAACCGGGCTACATAGCTTATTCTGTTCATCCGCATCTCCATAAACAGCCACTCTTCAGAATCATCAGCCACTTAACCACAAATTATTTAACCACGAATCACACGAATGGGCACGAATGAAAAGTAATCATATGATTAGATTATAAAATACTAAGCCATACTTATCTATTTCTATGATATTTTGCTTAA
>JALWDQ010000780.1:0-2679 GCA_027039625.1 Calditrichia bacterium
CTTTTTAATGCTACAATTAATTTAATATTTTACTTGAAAATTGCAATATTTAAATGTTAAAACGGCTGATAATGTTCAGTCATAAACATTAGCTCCTTTAACCTTTTTATTAGAAAATTATTGAATAGTAGCCTGCTTTTTATTATCCACTTAAATCCTTATAATGAAAGAATTTAAGAATAATAATATTACATAGTAAATAAATTTGATTTTCACTATGGTTAGGGGCAAATATTGAATTTTATTTTTATATTTTACCAATAAATGCATTATACTTTGCACCAGTTTAATAAGAAACAGAATTTTCCTTTACGGGCAAATTGTTCTTACTTTTTCTATGAATACTCCATAAACTTTAAATAATCCAGAAAATTTTATTTACTTACAAAAAAATAATCTGGCAGAGGAGTTGAACTCCCCTGCCAGATTGTGATTGACTGAAAAACACCAACAATCACTTCATCAGCATCATTTTACGAATATACTGATGATTCCCTGCCTGCAAACGATACAAATACACACCGCTTGCTACGGAAATACCATTATCATCTTTTCCATTCCAGGTTATCTGGTAATGACCGGGCGCATAATATCCATCAATTAACGTTCTTATGAGACGACCGGAAATATCGTAAACGGTTAACTTTACCATCGAAGCCTCGGGCAAATCGAAAGGAATAGTCGTGACCGGATTAAATGGATTGGGGTAATTTTGTTCTAAATTGTATTCATTCGGAAGCAAAGAAAGAGTAGAACTTGTAAGCTGGTCTTTAGACTTCTCCAATCTTTTTTCATTAGATACATCCCGAAATTCTCGAATGTTTATCAACGTATAATGATGGTTTAACTGCTGATGAACACCGAACGTATTCACTATAATATTTTGCCCGGCATATCCATTTAACGGTATCCGTAAAGAATCTTCATAAACCAGATGATTTCCTGTTCCTGCTGCAAGATTATACTGTGAAACGATCTGACTCACACCCTGTGCATTGTTTATGCGAATTCCAAACAATCTAACAGGATTAAGCCCTGTGGGAATATTCAAATTCTCGATTTCAATCCGATATTTCAGAGAAAGAAACTGCATATCCGGAGAAACCAGAATTGGTAATAACTGCTGGAAATTCGTTACACCATTCACGGTAGAGAGAGGAACAAACGGTATTGATTGCGTACCATTCATACCGGAAACTTTCACATCACCAAATTTAATCCGGATATTTCCCTGTAAACCATTGATAGAAAGATTCGATAAATTATAATCAATTTCTCTGAAATCAGTAGAATACAAGGTAGATTTATTCGAACTGTTTATAATATCCTGCCTTATCATATATGGCTGCCCACCACTCGTCCAGGTCCAACAACCCATAAATTTATCTCCGAATACATTCACTCCTGCATGTTCTCCGGAATCATATTCGGACAACATATCCCAGCTTTCACCATCATAATACAAATACCGAACCGTATAATTATCCGTTTCGACTGTCGCATATAAATTTACCTGATTGGAATGAGCACCAATGGAAGCTTCCGTCAAATTATTGGTGTAAGTAACCTGTTGCATCACAGCTTCCTCTTCGGGGGTAGTGGCATGTACATGAGCATGTCTGAAGCGCAAACCGATTTCTCCATCGAAATAACTCCAGGCAATATCGACAAAATTTCCTCCCGCATAAGCAATACTGGGCAGGCGATTCATATTATTAGATGTTGACCAGATGGGAGAAGAAGGCCCGCTTTCGGAGGCAACATTATAGTAATTGTATTTAATGTACCCGTCTTCTTCCCAGCAAATGTATAAGAGTGAAGCATTAAAATTTGATGCCACAGACGGATGAATGGCACTGGAGGATGAACCGGGTACATTCGACTCCAATAGCGTAAAGGAAGGTGATGTGGTCGGATTACTGATGCGATACAGCGAAATTCCATTATCAAAGGAATCGAATATGGCGTAAAACTCGTGCCCCAATTTTGAATTCCTCCAGGCAGCCGTAAGCACCGGATACACATCGTCTTCTTTTAAAACAACCATTCTTTCGATGTTGCTCCAGTGGTTGGAATTCATATCGTAACAACGGAAAGCGACGCCATGCTCATTCCCCTGCCGGTATTCCCATAAAATTCCAATTACTGGAATACCACTGGTATATTCCTCGGTATAATTTAGATAAGTGGCAATACAGGCATTTCGAGCATTCCGGGAAATATCACTCACCAGCACCTCTTTGCTCCAGGTCGCGCCATTATCCGAAGAATAGGTGTAATAAATTAACCCGTCATCTTCGTAAACCAGGTACCAATTATTACTAAATCCGGCTCGGGGATCCTGTAAAACATGCCTTCCGTTATTGAGAGCGGTAGCCGTATGTTGATTCGATACCAGATGCCCTTTGTAAACCGCTTTGGCAACGGCATTGGAACTATTAAAAACAATTGCGGTTTGCCGATTGGTTGTATCTTCAAAACTTACATGGGTTCCCCGCCATACCTTAAAATACCAGGGAATTGGCTCGTTGTGAAAGGTAATGGTCTGTTCTTCAAGAGCACGAACAGAATAATAAGGATTAGGCGGATTATTAAAATATTGATGTAAAAATACCCCATCAAATTTAGACTTGTTATTTAATTTAAGAGGCGAGGATTCTTTAAGGAATATCGTGTTCA
>JALWDQ010000781.1:0-2675 GCA_027039625.1 Calditrichia bacterium
TTGCGAGAAGGCATTCCCATTCGCGATCTGGTAACCATTCTGGAAACTCTGGCAGACTATGCCAGCGTTACCAAAAACGTCGAGGTACTCACCGAATACGTCCGTTATGCTTTAAGCGATACCATTGCCAAGCTCTACCAGGACGAAAACGGGGTTATTCATGCCATTACGGTGGATCCCAAAATTGAGCAGTTAATTACCACCACCCTGCAAAGCCAGAAGCAGTTAACCAACAATCTGGGACTTCCGCCGCAGATTGTGCAAAGCATTTACCGCAGCGTGGCAGAGAATGTGGAACAGGCCACCAGCATGGGGTACCACCCGGTGATTATCTGTTCGCCCACTATTCGGGCTTATTTTCGCAAACTGATTGAGGGGCAGTTCCCGGAAGTGGCGGTTATCTCTTTCGGCGAATTACCCCCGGATATTCAGATAGAAAGCATTGGTAAAGTGAGGATTAGCAATGAGAATTAAAAAATTTACCGGAAGAAGTTTTCAGGAAGCGTTTGAGCAGGTGAAGGCAGAATTGGGGGCAGATGCGGTGATTCTCAATTCCCGCAAAATTAAAGAAGGCGGTTTGCTGGATTTCATGAGTCAGGATGCGCGGTATGAAATTACCGCTGCGGTCGATCCCGGGAACGGGCATCAGAAAACGTCTCCCCGAGCCCGGCAGGCGACCCAGACTTACCGGGAAATGGTAGAATTGGCGCAGCAAGCCCGGCAAAATGGAAATGGCAATGGGAATGGTAACGGGAACGAACGCGCCGCTCAGCAAACCACCGCTGCCGAAGAAGCCCTCCTTAAAGCACGGTTGCAGGAGCAAACCCGGGAAATCCGCAGTTTGCAGGACGAAATCAAGGATATTAAAAAAGTACTGAACCAGGTGGCGGATTTCCTGAAATACAGCCGGATGCCTGCCCTGCCGGAACTATTCAAAAATGTACTAAAAACCCTGACCGATAACGAGGTGCACGAAGATCTGGCCAAAGCCATTGTCCAGACCATTTATTCCAAAATGCCAGCCTCTAATTACAAGAACAAAGCTGCCGTAGAAAATGCCCTGCAGGCCCTGCTGATGCGCATGATTAAGGTGGCGCCTCCCCTGGAAAAGGCACGTCGGCATCCCTACGTGGTGGCACTGGTGGGGCCCACCGGTGTGGGGAAAACCACCACCATTGCCAAACTGGCTGCCAACCTGAAGCTGTACGGGAACCGCAAAGTGGGGCTCATTTCCGCCGATACCTACCGGATTGCCGCTATCGAGCAGCTGCAAACCTTTGCCAACATTGCCAACATTCCCATGACGGTGACCTACAGCCCGGAGGACATGCGGGAAGCCATTCGCAAATTTCGCCAGCAGGACATTATCCTCATCGATACGGTAGGTCGAAACCCGAAAAACGAAGAGCACCTGCGCATGCTGCAACAATTTGTGGAAATGGCCAATCCCGACGAAGTGCATCTGGTGCTGAGCCTGACCACGGGATTCAAAACACTGCTGGATGTGATTCGCCGCTTCAAAATGATGCGGCCGAACCGGCTTATTTTCACCAAGCTGGATGAAGCCATTAACACCGGCAACATGTTAAACGTACTCTACAAATATCAGATTCCCATTTCGTACTTAACCAACGGCCAGGTGGTGCCCAACGACATTACCGTGGCCGAAAAACAAACCATTGCTAACTTAATTTACAAGGGAGTGTTGAATTGATCATGAAGGATCAGGCGTCGAATTTACGGATGTTAGCGAACAATCACGCGCTGCGTTTTTCCACCACCGTAAACGATCTGGAAGAGCTGGTGGTGGTGTTAAGCGGAAAAGGCGGTGTGGGTAAAAGCTTCCTTAGTTTGCATCTGGCCTACGCACTGCAGGCGAATGGTTACCGGGTTCTGCTGGTGGATGCCAATCTCCACAACCCATCCATCCACGTAATGACCAATACCGAGCCGAGCTATCCGCTTCATTTCTGGATTCGGGACAATCGTCCTTTCGACGAACGGGCCGTTATTCCGTTAAGCCAGAATCTGGATTTTGTGGGAAACACCGCTATGGTGGAAGAGATGCGGGATCCGTTTCTGGAAAATCCCAGCCTCTTTCTGGAGCTCCTTACCCCGCTGGCGGTGCGCTACGATTTTGTTTTGCTGGACACCCAGACCGGATTAAACGACTGGAATCTGGGACTGCTTCAGAATGCTAATCTGGGATTACTGGTGGGAATTACCGAGCCCACTTCGGTGATTGATACCTATATCCTCATCAAAGCCGCCCGTCCCTATCTGGAAAAGGCGGAACTTAAACTGGTACTAAATCAGGTGCTGGGCGAACGCACCGGTCTGGAAGCTCACAACAATCTGAATCTGGCTCTCAAGCATTTTCTGAACACCGAGATTGAGCTCTGGGGCATGATTCCATTCGACCTGGATGTAAAGAAAGCGGGTTTCGAGCAGAAGCCGCTATGGAGTTACGCCCATCGTTCCAGTGCCAACAAAGCCATTCGTAAAATTGCCGGGATGGTGGAGAAACACCGGCAGGAAAAATTAAAAACTCAAGAAACACCGGCTAAGGAGGTGGTGATATGAAAAATCTGGGATTTAAACTTACCCTGCTCATCTTTTTTATCGCTCTGCTTTCGGGATTTTATTTACGGCTCCCTCTGGTGGATAATCTGGTG
>JALWDQ010000782.1:0-2672 GCA_027039625.1 Calditrichia bacterium
ATCGACGACCCTTCAAAGACATTCTTTACCTTCGATACCAATCCCACCGGTTCCGACCAGAAATACGCCGCCAACCAACATTTTTGCCGTCAGTTTGCCCGGGAAAAGGGAATCCGGGTGTACGACATCAACGTGGGAATTGGCACGCATACCGCTATTGAAGAAGGACTGGCCGTTCCCGGAGCGACCCTGGTTTCCACCGATTCCCATGCCAATATTGTGGGAGCCGTGGGAGCGTTTGGGCAGGGAATGGGCGACCGGGATATTGCTGCAGTGTGGGCCACCGGAAAAGCCTGGTTTAAAGTACCGCCCAGTGCCAAACTTGTTCTGAAGGGTGAGCGTCCCCGGGGACTAACCGCCAAGGACATTGTGCTAAACCTGCTGCATCATTTTGGTGCCAACGGGCTACTGGGGCTGGCTGTGGAAGTTACCGGCCCGGAAGTGGAAAAATTCACCCTGGACGAACGCATTACCATTGCCTCCATGGCGACCGAAATGGGCGCGATTATTTTACTGTTTGAACCGAATGAAGAAGTCATGGCGTTTTGCGAGAGTCGAGCGGGCCGAAAACTGGAAAAAATTGCCGCCGATCCCGATGCCAACTACCAGCAGGTGTTCGAGCTGGATCTTTCCCGCTTTGTTCCCATGGTCTCCCGTCCGGGACATCCGGAAGATTCGGTAGGAATTCAGGAAATCGGGAAAGTAAAAATTGATTCGGCTTTTATTGGAAGTTGTACCAACGGCCGCATTGAGGATTTACGCATCGCCGCTTCCATTCTTAAGGGACGCAAGGTGGCGCCCGGTGTGGTGCTGAAAATTGTACCTTCCACAGACCGGGTGTGGCGTCAGATGATGGAAGAAGGGCTTTTGAAGATTTTTAAGGAAGCAGGAGCGCTGGTGGGTAACGCTGGTTGCGCCGGTTGTGCCGCCGGGCAAATCGGGCAAAATGGTCCCGGAGAAATTACCATCAGTACCGGAAACCGGAACTTCGCCGGAAAGCAGGGGAAAGGACAAGTGTACCTGGGTTCTCCCGCTGCCGTAGCTGCTTCCGCAGTGGCGGGATACATCACTACACCGGACGCTCTACCGGAACGCCCCGTCACCTTCGAAGAACAGAAAGCCACCACCTTCCAGTATCAACCCGTTTCGAAAAAGACCGTGGAAAAACGGGAGGCACCTACCGTTGTGGAAGGCAAGGTGTGGATTATTCGCAAGGACAACATCGATACGGATATGATTTTCCACAACCGCTACCTGACCATTACCGATATCGCAGAAATGGGACGCTACACCTTCGATAATCTGGAGGGCTGGGAGGACTTCGCTCAAAAAGCGGAAAAAGGAGACATCATATTTACCGGGAAGAATTTTGGTGCGGGAAGTTCCCGGCAACAGGCGGTGGATTGTTTCAAATCGCTGGGCATTCAGGCCATACTGGCGGAATCCTTTGGTGCCATTTACGAGCGAAATGCCATAAATGCCGCCATGCCCATTCTCACGTACCATCCGGATATTCTGGAAGAACTGGAGTTGAAACAGCGCGACCGGATACGCCTCAATTTCCAGACGGGTGAAATTGAGAATCTGGAAAACGGGAAAAAAGCCCGGGTCACCCCGTTCTCGGAGGTACAACTGGCCATTTACAAACGAGGTGGGTTGTTGAATCGGGAATAAGCCGCATCGTTTCGTTTTTCAATGGAGAAGGGAGGGGCGTTGCTGATTTTTCCCGGGATACTCCGGAAAAGAGAAAGGGTTGTCTTTAGGAAGCCGGAAACGTTCCGATACCGCTGAATTTTCTGTTTCAATTTATTGAAAAATTGGTTAAAATGCGTTCCCGGATTGGAAGAATTTAAAGACCATGTCTCCGGGTGGGAGGTGTGGAGAGCAGCGCTTTCGCAGTGAGTGGTGAGATTAGTGGAAGAATAGGTTGTGCAATCAAAAGAGGAGAGCACTATGAGTGAACCTGTGTTTGAAGCAGGCAATCGGGGGGAAAAAGTGCGTTCGGATTGCTGGGTGGGGCTAACGCCGCGTACTTCCGGTGGAATCGAGATTCAGTTAACCAGCAAGGTGGAGAAGCTGTATGGGGATTCCATCCGTGCGCTGGTGCAGGAAATGATGCGCTTTTTTGGAATTGAACATGCCCATATTACGCTGGAAGATTCCGGTGCGGTACCGTTTGTGCTAATGGCACGAATCGAATCGGCTGTGCGGAAGGCCGGTCTGGATGGGGGAAAGCGATTTTTACCGGATTATGTGGAAGAGGTGCCTCCGCCCCAGCGTGAGCGGTTCCGGCGTTCTCGCCTTTACCTCCCGGGCGATCAGCCCAAGCTGATGCTCAATGCCGCCATTCACCAGCCGGACGGGTTGATTTTGGATCTGGAAGATTCCGTAGCGCCGGGTAAAAAAGAGGATGCCCGCATTCTGGTGCGTAACGCATTACGTGCACTGGAATTTAAAGGATGCGAACGTATGGTGCGAATTAACCAGTTGCCGCTGGGATTGCAGGATCTGGAGGAGGTGGTTCCCCACAAGGTCGATGTACTTTTATTGCCCAAAGTGGAATCTCCGGAGCAAATTCAGGAAATTGAGGAAAAGGTGGAGAGCATTCTGGAAACGCTTCCGGAGAAGCGGGAGGTGTTCTTTATGCCCATCATCGAAAGTGCGCTGGGGGT
>JALWDQ010000783.1:0-7816 GCA_027039625.1 Calditrichia bacterium
TCCCCAGGGCTGCGCCCTGGGCTATCCATGTGTGAGTGCTTCGCACTCCTTACGAAAAAAATCATTTTATGTGCAGCATCCTATCCGCAGGACTCTTCGAGTGAACATTTTTCATTTTTCATTTTACATTTTACATTTTACATTTTACATTTTTCATTCATTCCTATACCCTCTGCAGTTTAAAAATCACTTCCATCCACCCTCCACCCCATTTCCCCTATTTCCCCTATTTACCCTATTTCCCTTATTTCCCCCATCTCCCTTATGCCCTATGCCCTATGCTCTATGCTCTATGCTCTATGCTCTATGCTCTATGCTCTATGCTTTATGCTCTCTCCCCCTTCCTACGGCAACTTCCTCAAATACGTATGCGCCAGAGCAATTTCCACCAGCAGTAACAACAACCCGATTCCGGCATAATTCACAAACAGCTCGCGATACTTGGTAAACTCCTTCACCTCGATTTTGGTCTTTTCCATTTCGTTAATTTGCCGGTAAATTTCCCGCAGACTTTCTGTATCCGTGGCACGGAAATATTTCCCGCCGGTCTGGGCGGCAATGCGCTGCAGCAGCTCCTCGTCAATTTCCACCGGCATGGGAACGTAACGCCGCCCGAAAATGGGACTATCCACCGGAAAAAGCGCCGTGCCGTGCTTCCCGGCGCCAATGGTGTAAATCCGGATGTTAAACGTTTCCGCAATCTGGGCTGCCGTCATGGGATCAATTTCCCCGGCGTTGTTGCGACCATCGGTCAACAGAATAATCACCTTACTTTTCGCTTTGCTATCCTTCAACCGCTCCACGGCCGTGGCGATACCGTTCCCGATGGCGGTTCCGTCCCATTCCTGCGGTGCCACATCCACTTTTTCCAGAAGCTCAATCAACACACCGTAATCCAGCGTAAGCGGGCACTGGGTAAACGCTTCTCCGGCAAAAATCACCAATCCAATGCGGTCGTTGGTGCGGCTTTCGATAAATTCCCGGGCAACCTCTTTGGCCGCTTCAATGCGATTCTTCGGTTTGAAATCCACCGCCCGCATGGAGGTACTCACATCCAGCACCAGCATAATATCGATGCCTTCGGTAATAATCTTTTGCTTGCGCACCCCGGACTGTGGTCGCGCCAATCCCAGTATCAGCAGGGAGAGCAATACCAGCCGCAGCACAAAAAGGTAGCGGCGCAACCGCTGCTTCAGGCTCACGGGCACGTTGCGGGTAAAGCGTAACGTGGAAAATTTTAAATTCCCGGACAGTTTGTGCCCGTACCGCCAGTGGTACCATCCCAGCAATGGTATTAGCAGCAACAAAATCAAATATTCCGGATTCGCAAAGCGAAACAACGCCAGAGACCTCCGTTTTACATCCGCCCATACGGCGCAAAAAATTGTCTATTTCCCCAACGGATCATCCTGTGCTGGAACAAGCCGTTGAGCTTCCAGCACCGGAAAAAACTTCGTTTAAAATTCGTTGGTGGGAGGAGCGGACACCTGTGGTGTGCTCTCCCCCACCAATGGACCCCTTCCCATTACGAACGACTAACTGACTTTCTTCGCCGGTATCGGTTTTTCTTTGGTTACCGGTTTAGGTTTCTTCAAAATGTCGTCCAGCTTCAGTTTCAGGCGATCCACATCTTTTTTATCCACCAGATACACCGAGTCGTTCTGGTTGCTCCAGGCGTACACCCGATTTCCTTTCTGCTTTCCAAATTTCATTTCCACCTGCAATTTGCCCTCTTTAAACAATTTCACCCGCAAAACGGGTTTGTCCAGTCCGTAACGGGCGTAATTAATATTCCCATCTTTCACAAACTCTTTGGCCAGAGTGAATTCCAGATTGGAGAAGAAACTGTTCATCTTTCCGTCCTTCAGCGGGATGCGGGCCGTATCCGCATACAGCCAGCGCTTGTTAATTTTATCCTTGGTGAAGGAAAGGCGGGTCGAACCGTATTCCAGATAGACGCTGTCAAGATTGTCTCGCACAAAGCGAACGATGCGGGTACTGCGGAAGTCATTTAAAGTCAGATCCATAGCTTCCACCAGCGGTTTGTCAATCTCGAAAATCGGTTTACGGGAAACATCCCGGGCGTAATACTTACCGTCTATTTTGCGACTGATGAGGAGTTTTTTCATCCCCTTATCCGGACCCAGATCCAGTTCCACGTAATATGCCGGTTTTGCCAGTCCATATTTTTTCAGTTGCTTCCCCTCTTCATCCACAAACGCTTTGGCCTGCTCCCAATTGAGTTTATTCAGGATCTTGCGCACCTTCCCTTCGTCCGCTAGCCGTTTGATGGAAGTAATTTCCCACTGGTCAGCCCCAATCTTTTCGAATTCAAACAGCCCGTGGGGATTTTTCACTCTGACCTTCTTCACATCGTTCACCGTGAAGGTAAGCAGGTGTTTGTCCCGCAAATCGTACAGTTTTTTGTCGAACTGATTACGGATGTACTCATTCACGGTAAACACCAGAGTATCCACTTTATTGGCGAAGACAAATCCTCCCACAGGAGTTTTGTCGCCAAAATGTACCGAATCCCGTTCGCCGCTGTTCGTTTCAATCCACACGTTCAGGGCTTTCTCACCCAATCCGTATTCATCCAGTTCATTCGGTTTCACCGAAAATTCGTTGTTCTTTTTGGCTGTTTCCAGATTGTTCAACATGGTTCTCACATTATTCTTATCCGCTTCCGTTTCCACAGGAGCAACAATCTTCCAGCTATCGGCGCGGTTTTCCAGCACAAATTTCCCGTATTGATTCTTTATGGTGATGCTTTTCACGCTATCCTTTTTAAAATGGAAAAGCTTTTGTGCAAACTCCTTCTTCTTTTCCACCGTTTTCTGGTGTTTGATTTCCACGAAATACACATAAGCACCCAGCGCAATGAGTAAAACCAACAAAACAATTGTGCGACCGATCTTCATGTTCTCCTCCGGTATATCGTTTTCAGTTTTCCCTCAACCAACACATTTCTCTAAATCCAGCCCTGCAATTCTTTCCCCGGGACAATTACCGCCGACGGTAGTACACCACGATTCCGGCAATCACAATGAGCAACGGCAACGCAATAACGCTGGTGTAAAGGATGAGTTTGCTGTCCTTCATGCTCAGCGTTACCCGGCGATCATCAATTTCCTTGGGACGAATGGTAATCATATCTTCTTCTTCCGCCAGCCAGTTCACAATGTTCAGAAAGAGGTCGTAGTTCCCGGAATTGCGAATGTAGGCATTGGTGGCAAAGTCGGAATCCCCGATAACCAGGATGCGCGTCTTCTTATTTCCGGTTACCGTTTTGGTGGAAACAACCGCCAGGGGAACGGGACCCTTCACGTCCTTGTCGGGATCAAACCGGGCCCGGGGATTCTGGAAATCGCTTTCGCCCCAGCTACTGGCAGTGGTTTTAAACAGCTCTTTGGCGGTAAACCCGCTTTCCCCTTCGGTTGTGGCCTGAACCGAACAGGCAATCGGGAAAAAGGTCATGATATTGAAATCTTTAAACAGCTCGTGTTTGGTGTAGTGGTTTACCAGGGGAACTTCCGGCCCCATTCCAAACAGCTGCCCCACACCACTGGCATCCAGTACAATATTATTCCCCACTTTAATCTTGTACTGCTTCAGAAAATCCGGTAAAGATGGTTTCCACTGCGGATCAATCATCACAAACAGCTTGCCACCCTTCTCCAAATATTTTTTGATGGTATCCAGCTCGAAGGGGAAGAAATCCGCCTGTGGTCCGGCAATTACCAGCACAGAGCAGTCTTCGGGAATTTTCTTTTCCTGCGCCAGATTGATGGTTTTCACTACATAATTCTCTTTGCGAATTCCTTCGGCGGCTTTCTTAAACCCCTGCGCATCATCGGACTCAATATCCCGTTCTCCGTGGCCGGTTGTAAAGTAAATTACCTTATCCAGTTCCCGGGTCACTTTAATGATGGCATTGGTCAAATTACTTTCGGTGAGCTCGTTAATCGTTTCTCGCTTTCCGTCGCACTCCACCACAATGGTACCGTATTGAGTAATTCCGTAATGGCGCGCTATTTGCGGCTTCTGGTTGGGATCGATGATTTCGTATTTAATGTGGCGCGAACGGTAAGCATACTCTTCCAGCTTATCCTTAACCGGCATTTCATCGGATTTTTTGTAGAAGGCGTAAATCTGAACGTCCTTCTTCAGGTCGTTCAGCACCGATTTGGTCTGTTCGGAGAGGCTGTACAACCCCTTGGCCGTTAAATCCGCCCGTACATGGTGGCGATTGGTAATGAACGCCAGCAGTACCACAATTCCGAACACAATAAAGGCCGTTAACACCGAATTCGCGCCGTATTGCAGGGATTTGCGACTGATTTCTTTCTTTCTGAATTTCGAACGGTAGTAGGCTCCCACCCCGGTCACTATTAAACCAAAAATAAGAGAAATTGTGGAAACCCAATCCCAGAGCTGGTTCATGGAAAAATTCAAAAAGCTGTATAGAATGAGCAAGATTCCCACAATCAAAGTTATATTGGCATATCGTTTCATTGTCTTCTTTGCCTCCTAAATAGTTCCACTTAACATTGCCGTTCTCTTACCCGGTGCAAAATCAGGCTTTCCACTTTACCGAATCCACCGATTTCATGGTGAGGTACACTCCCATTGTCGCAAATAGCAGATAGTAAAACACATGCTTGCTGTCGATGACCCCCTGGGCAAAATCTTCGAAATGGTTGATGATGGAAAGGTAATTAATGAAACCGGCCAATCCGGGTCCGGCGAAATTAGCGGCCCAGCCAATAATCCACAGGAACAGGGACAGGCCAAAACCACCCACAGCAGCAATAATCTGGTTCTCGGTCATGGAGGAAATGAATAATCCGCCGGAAATAAAGGCCGCCCCTAACAAAATGAGCCCAATGTAACCGCTAATTACCGGACCTATTTCGGGATTTCCGTAAATGAAGAGCAGTGCCATAAACACCACTGTGGGAAGTAGCATGATGAGGTAAAACACCAAACCCGCCAGGAATTTACCCAGAACTAACTGCCAGATTTGTATTGGAGAGGTGTACAGTAACTCCACCGTGCCCGCCCGTTTTTCTTCTGAGTAAAGGCGCATGGTAACCAGCGGAAGAATGAACAGGGAAATCAGCGCTAGATTCCAGAAATAAGGCCGAATCACCTGCAAATTCACATTAAATTTGGGTGGCGGTTGATGGAACTGCTGGGCACGAATGGTGGCCATAAAAGCCGCTTCCACAAAGCTGCTTAAATACAGGTAAAAGAAAATTCCGGCAATTATGGTAAACGCCGCAATCACAATGTATGCAATGGGTGAATAGAAAAAATGTTTCATCTCTTTCTGAAAGATAGCCAGCATCTTTTTCATCTTAAGCCACCTCCTCTTTTGTCGTCAGGTGCAGGAAGATTTCTTCCAGAGAATAGGCTTCTTTGTGCAATTCAAAAAGATTCATTCCACCGTCAATAATTGCCCGCGCCAGATCTTTGCGAATGTCTTTGCTCAACTCCACCGTGAGGCGCAGATGATTATTCTCGGGCAATTTCTCTTTCGATACCGAAACCACTTCCGGGAAGCGATTGAGCACGGCATCCACCTGCGCTTCGTCACCATCCACTTCCAGGATGGTACGTTCCGTGCCCCGAAGCCGACGGGTCAGATTCTCCGGTGTATCCTCGGCAACTACTTCCCCCTGATTGATGATAACCACCCGACCGCAGGTCTGCTCGACTTCCGGCAAAATATGGGTGGAAAGAATCACCGTGTGGTCTCCCCCCAGGTTTTTAATGAGTTCCCGAATCTCGATAATTTGATGCGGATCCAGCCCCACGGTAGGCTCGTCCAGAATCAGAATTTCGGGATCGCTCAGCAGCGCCTGGGCCAGCCCAACCCGCTGTCGATATCCCTTGGAAAGACTTCCAATCACTTGCTGACGTACCGAGCCCAATCCCGCCTTCTCGATCGCACTATCGATAGCCTGTTTCCGCTTGTTGGAAGGAATTTCCTTTATTTTGCTCACAAAATCCAGGTACTCCATTACCCGCAAATCGTTGTACAAAGGCGGGTTTTCGGGTAAATACCCAATACGCCTCTTTACCTCCAGTGGCTGTTCCCAGATGTCGAATCCCGCCACTCGTGCCTCGCCCGAGGTGGGAGGCATGTAGCAGGTGAGGATTTTCATGGTGGTGGTTTTTCCCGCAGCATTGGGACCCAACAACCCCAACACCTCACCTTTTTTCACACTAAACGTGACATTGTGAATGGCGAGTTTCTCTCCGTAATATCGCGTTAAATCCCTTACCTCAATCACCTTTCTCTCCTCCATCGCTTTGGTTCCAGGTCTCGCTGTTGTTTATGGTTTTGTTTTGTTGAATTGATTCCGTTGCTACTTCGCTGGTTACAACCGTTTCACCATCCGCTCCCTGCTCTGCTTCGGTTTCGGGGGCTCCGGCAACCACCTTCGTTTTATGAATAAAATTTTCCAGGGAATGAATCGCCCCGTCAATTTCCTCCCGTTCAGGTACATACCGGGCAAATTTTACCATATCCGCCAGCTGAAGCACTTCCAGCGCCAATTGCTGCTCCTCGGGGAGCAAGTGTAATTCCTGCAACGATTGTTCGATTTCCGCTGTGGTTTCTTCCAGCGCCGAGATGAAATACCGGTTCTCCAGATAGCGCCGTAAAATGGTGGAGATTTCCGTAAAAATCGGTTTAAACTGCTCCCCGGCGAGTAAGGATGGCAACTGTGCTTTGAACTGTTCCAGCTCCTCCAGGGCAATTTCGTGTACCGGACGCACCTTTTCCGGCTTCAGGAAAGGCAGAAGTTGCTGCCGGTGCTTGCGATAAAAGTAAATCCCCAACACCAGGGCAATCATTCCCAGAATCACCGCTCCGTAAATGGCAAACCTCAGATAGGGGAAAGGAATGGGCTGGGGCGGTTTAATGTCCACCAACTTTTGCTCCCCATCTGCCAGCACACTGCGCACGTAAATTTTCAGCGGTTCGGAACGAATAATCTGATACTTGCGTGCCGTATCGGAAGCAGCAAATGCCACCGGAAAAGGAGGAATTACGTAGGTTCCGGTATCGAACACCGAAATTTGATATTCATATTTCTGGGTGATTAACGTATCGGTTTTTACCGGCGGGTAAATTTTGAAGTCTTTGATTTCGAACTGCCCCAGATTGGCGCCGGGCCCCGGCTGTTCGATGCGCACACCCGGGGCATGCTGAATGATGAGCGTGTAGGTAATCCGATCTCCGATGGTGATTTCGGATTTATCCACACTCACCTGAAGGCGAATCAGGGACGAAGCCGCAGTTGCTATCCCGACAACCCCACCCAACAGCACGATGATTGTGGCAAATATCCGTCTCCGAATTTTCCCGATATTACTTAAACTTCTCCTCATAAATCACAACCTGCTCCGCTTTCATTAACCGTTCCATCAGTCGTTGATAGGCTTCCTGTTGTTTTTCCTGAATGAAATCCTGTGCCACCCTCTCTTTTACCTCGCTAAACGGAGGAATCCGCTTGATGTTCCCGTTCTTATCTTTTTCGGCGTACTTCTCTTTGTTAGCTTTGTAATAAAGCTCAATATCCGCTTCGGAATATTTGTTTAAGTTAACTTCCTTTTCAATCTCCTGTTCCAGCAGTTTCTGGGTCATCAATGCTTTCTCTGCCCGAAACACGCCTTCCCGCACATCTTTATCTTTGTCCAGACCTTTGCGTTTGGCGGACTGATACAGCAATTCCTGCATGATGTAATTTTTCAGGAATTCCAGCCTCTGCTGGGGAGTGGTAATCTGCTTGCGTACATATTCCGG
>JALWDQ010000783.1:7826-8282 GCA_027039625.1 Calditrichia bacterium
AATCTCCCGGTTGCCGATTTTGGCCACTACTTCGCCGGGACGGGATACCGGTTTCTGAGATTCGTCCAGTGCGGCGGTTTCTTCCATGACCTGCTGGGCATCGGTGGAGCGTTTGAGCCGTTCCAGGCACTCCACAATCCGGTGGCGTACCTCCTGCTGTAATTTGCTCTGAGGATACAGATATTGCACTCGCAGGTAATACGCCAGCGCATTTTCGTAATCGTGCAACCGCTCGAAATAGATATTGGCAATCATGTAAGCAATGTGCGCCTGTTCCTTCTCGCTCAGGGGATAATTCTCCAGATAGTCCTGATACACCTCGATTGCCTGCCGGTACAGTTGCTGGTTGTACAAAACATTGGCCAGTTCCCGCTTTTTTTCAGCCGGAATTCCGGGTTGGGTGTTTCGGCTACAGCTCCCTGCCCAGAGTAATAAACCTGCCAGTGTCACAAAAAA
>JALWDQ010000784.1:0-8239 GCA_027039625.1 Calditrichia bacterium
CAATTGTAACGAAATAATAGGTTCCAGAAAATACAAGTAGCTAAGGATAAAGAGGAAAATAGATATATACGTGTAAACTTTCTTCTATTCCCTATGCCCCTATGCCCCTATGCCCTTATGCCCTTATGCTTTATGCCCCTATGCTTTATACCCCTATTCCCCTATTTCCCTATTTCCCTATTTCCCTTATTTCCCCTATTTCCCTTATCTACCCTATTTCCCTGATTCTAAAACTTGCACATTGGAACATTTTTCACAATGAAAAAATTTAAAAAACGCTATTCTGTATTATTTTTTGGTAGTGGAAAAGTTAAACTGGGAGTAAATCATGGGACAGGTGAAACTGCGAAATACCCGGGTAGTGTTTGCGAATGTTTTCATTTTAATTTTTGTCTTTTTTCTTACCTCCCTCCAGGCGCAATACTTTGGTCGCAATAAAGTGCAGTACGAACATTTTGATTTTCGGGTGATGCACGGGGAGCATTTCGAGATTTATTATTATCCCCGTGAAGAGGTGGTAACCCGCGATGGGGCCCGCATGGCAGAGCGCTGGTATTTCCGCCATTCCCGGGATATGAATCACCAATTTTCCACCAAAAAACCCATCATTTTTTATGCCGATCAGCCAGACTTCCAACAAACCACGGCGATTCAGGGGATGCTTAGCGAAGGCACCGGTGGAGTAACCGAGCCGCTGAAAAACCGGGTAGTACTTCCCTTCACCGGCTGGTACCGGGAAAACGACCATGTGCTGGGACACGAACTGGTGCACGCCTTTCAGTTCGATATTATGGGCAAAGGGGGATCGGGACTCAATACCATGCAGCGCCTTCCCTTGTGGATGGTGGAAGGTCTAGCTGAATACTACTCCCTGGGTTCGGTGGATCCGCACACAGCCATGTGGATTCGCGATGCCATGCTATTTGACGATTTACCCACAGTACGGGATTTGACGACTAAGACGCGCTATTTCCCGTATCGTTACGGGCATGCGCTGTATGCCTTTATTGATGGGATGTGGGGTAACGATGCGGTGATGCGGATTTTTCGCGCCGCCGCCCGAATGGGGCCCGAGGTGGCTATTGACACGGTGTTGGGCGTCAGCAGTGACTCCCTCTCCGCGCTGTGGCATCAAATCATTCGTAAAACTTACCAGCCGCTGCTGGAAGGACGGACGCTGCCGCGGGAAGTGGGGCGGCAGGTGCTGGCACCGAGTCACCATGGCGGGCGGATGAACCTGGCGCCGGTGCTCAGCCCCGATGGGCAGCTGGTGGCTTTCCTCTCCGAGAAAGACATCTTCGGCATCGATTTGTTTGTGGCCGATGCCCGAACCGGGAAAACCGTGCGCAAACTGAGCAGCATGGAGCGCAATTTTCATTTCGATGCCCTGAGCTTCGTCAATTCCAGCGGTACCTGGTCTCCGGATGGAAAACGATTTGCGGTGGTGGTGTATGCCCGGGGTAATCAGGAGATTGCTATTTTTGATGTGCGCAGCGGCAAACTGCTGCGCCAGATTGGTTTCCCGAAAGTAGGGGCTATTTCCTGCCCTGCCTGGTCGCCGGATGGCCACTACCTCTCTTTTTCCGGAATGGAAGGGGGGATGAGCAATTTGTACCTGTACGATTTGCTGCAGGATTCCTTGCACCAGCTCACCCGCAATCGTTATGCGGATTTGCAACCGGCCTGGTCGCCCGACGGGCAAATGCTGGCATTTGTTACCGATTCCAGCCAGATGACCGATTTCGGGCAACTCACTTTTGGTCCCCTGCGGATTGCTCTGCTGCATCTGGACACCGGGGAAATCACCTTCCCTATCCCCATGAATCGGGGAAAACAAATTAACCCTCAATTTTCGCCGGATGGGAATTCCCTTTATTTTATTTCGGATCAGGACGGTTTTAGCGATATTTATCGCTGGGATTTCACGGAAAACCAGTTGTACCGGGTAACCCGCGTGGCTACAGGTGTAAGTGGGTTAACCGCTTATTCCCCGGCATTGTCGGTCGCTCAACGCTCCGGGGATATGATGTTCTCGGTATTCGAGCATGGGAATTACAACGTGTATTCCCTACAAGCGGCGGAATCCAGGGGAACGCCCTGCCAGCCCACGAGCAGCCTGGCAACGTACGGAGGGTTCCTGCCGCCGGTGCTGTGGCACAAAGACCGGCTGGTGGATTCGCTGTTGCACGATCCCGCCAGCGGTTTACCTCTGGCATCGGACTACAAAACATCGCCCTATCGTCCGCACTTTCAACTGGATTATATTGGCGGGCAGGCAAATATTGGCATTTCTACCAACCGGTACCAGAACGTTGCCGGGGGAGGGCTCTCTTTGCTGATGAGCGACATGTTGGGGCAGCATGTGCTAGCCGGTTCCTTCCTGGTAAACGGTGAACTGGAAAATCTGGGGGGACAAATCCTGTACGAAAACCTGACTCACCGCTGGAATTGGGGCCTTAGCGTGAGTCACGTGCCTTACATCTCCACGGCGCAGGAAGTCCGGGACATACTCTGGCAAATTGATGGAACAATTTACCCCGCCACCGAAGTGATGACTCTGAAAGACAATGTATTTTACGAGGAAGGGCGGTTCCTGTTCTATTTCCCCCTGAACACCATGAATCGTCTGGAGTGGAGCACGGGAATTACCTACATCTGGTATTACCGAAAGTTGATTACCCGCGTACTGCTGGGTGATTACGAAGTATTTCATCACGAGGAAAAATTGCCGGTTTCGGAACCCATTACCCAGTTCCACACCGCACTGGCATTTGTGGGGGACGATTCCTATTTCGGATTCACCTCCCCAACCCGGGGTAGCCGGTACCGTTTCGAAGTGCAGCCATTCTGGGGCGATCTGCATTTTCAGTCTCTGCTGCTGGATTACCGCCATTACACCTTCTATCGGCCATTTACCTTTGCTCTGCGATTATTCCATTACGGATATTACGGAAAGGATGCCGATTCGCCTGCTCTTTCGCCCTTTTTCCTGGGAACGGAAGATTTTATCCGCGGCTATTCCTACGGTTCCTTTTCGGCACAGGAATGCGCTTCCGGTGGGGAATACAACAATCAATGTCCGGTGTACGACCGCCTGGTGGGGAGTAAAATTGCGGTGGTGAATCTGGAATTTCGCATCCCGGTGCTGGGGAATGAAAATTTCGGATTGTGGAATTTCCCCTACCTGCCCACGGAATTGAATTTCTTTTTCGATGGTGGTACTGCCTGGACAAACAGCGAGCCTCCGGTGTTAAAGTGGAGTACTAGCTCACCAGAGCGGATTCCTGTATTCAGCGTGGGGGCCGGGGTACGGGTAAATTTCATGGGCTACCTAATTATCGAAGGTTATCTGGCGCATCCCTTCCAGCGCCCGAAAAAGGCCTGGGTAACCGGCATTCACATTGCTCCGGGATGGTAATTCCCTTCGTTTTTGATTGCTGTAATGCGGATCTTCAGAAACGTTACGCGTGAAAGCGATTTCTTACTGTGAATTATCCGCAGTGTCTATTCCAGCATGTGGGAGTTGGGAGGCGTTGGAATTTATCTTTTTGTAACGCGCCTCTCTAAAGTGTAACGAACGAATGAGACCTTGATTTTTGATTTTGCCGCTGTGGTCGCAGGGTGGATTATTCTTTCTGCCAAAAAGTGTTACTATTTATTTGAATTCTCCCAAAAGAAATTCCGGCAAGAACGCCGGGAGTTTTAATGAAATATCTCCGAATTTTTTCATTCACCCGCAGGGCAATTTTTCCCCCGAAGCCACTTTCTTGCGCCAGCACCCTTTACTTGGGCTGCAACTTGACCACCGGCAAAATCATTTCCTCCAGCGAAATTCCCCCATGCTGAAAGCTGTTGCGATAGTACGCCAGATACTTGTGGTAATTGGTGGGATACACGAAATAGAAATCCTCTTTAGCGATGATGTAATTGGTGTTGAAATTGCGCTGGGGCAGCCGATAGTCTTTAGGATTACGAATGAACACTGCGTGTTTGGGATCCACTTTCAGATTCCGACCGAATTTGTACCGCAAATTGGTGCTGGTTTCCCGGTCACCAATGACTTTGGTGCCGCGCATACTGCGAATGCTCCCATGGTCGCTGGTTACAATGATGGTTGCTCCCAGTTCTGCCAGCTTGCGAAAGATGGCATACACTGCCGAATGCTCGAACCAGGAGCGGGTAAGGGAGCGGAACGAAGGCTCGTCCGGTGCAATCTCCTTCAGGATGGGTAAATCCGAGCGGCTGTGCGCCAGGATATCCACAAAATTAACCACCACACTCAAAACCGGGGTATCCAGAAAATTGGTTAGATTTTTTTCCAGGTTCCGGGCATCTTCCGTATTCAGAATTTTCACGTACTTGGGTGGTACCGGTAGTTTCAATCCCAGCACACGTAGCTGGTCGTGAATCAATTTATCTTCGTAGCGGTTGCGGCTGTATTCGTCATCTTCCCCTTTGGCCCAGAGTTCCGGGTACCGTTTTTCGATGTCCAGCGGGAAGAGCCCGCTAAAAATGGCATTACGGGAGAAAGGCGTGGCCGTGGGCAAAATGGAATAATAATATTCTTTGGTGATTTGAAAATCACGGTAAAAAAACGGCTCCAAGGTGAGCCACTGATCCAGCCGAAGGCAGTCGATAATCATAAACACCACTTTCTTTCCCTCTTCGACCTCCGGATACACATATTTTCGCACTACATCCACCGACAGATCGGGACGCTCGCTTCGGTCGAAGATCCAGTCCGGGTAATTGCGTTCGATGTACTTCCCAAACTCCACATTGCACTCCCGGCGCTGGTCGTAAATTACCTCTCGCATCTGCTGGTCGTCCATTCCATCCAGCTCCACATCCCACTGGGTGAGCTTGAGGTACACCTCAATCCAGTCCCGGTAATCCATGGGACCCATCAACTTCATGGCAATTTGATTGATTTTCTGGGAGTAATCTTCCGTCATCTTCTTCTGAGAAATCCCCCGCGACTCCAGGAACTTTTTACACGCCATCAGAATCTGGCTGGGATTTACCGGCTTGGTGAGGTAATCGTCAATTTTAGCACCGATGGCTTCTTCCATCAGGCTCTCTTCTTCATTTTTGGTAATCATTATCACCGGAACGCCCGGCACAATATCTTTGATTTCGCTCAACGCCGTCAGCCCATCTTTACCCGGCATCATCTCGTCCAGCAACACCAGATCTACCGGTTGCGAGCGCACGATTTCCAGAGCATCGTCCGCGTTGGTGGCCGTAATTACCCGGTAATTTCGCTCCTCCAGAAACAGGATGTGCGGCTGTAAAAACTCGATTTCATCATCAACCCACAGTATAGTATATTTAGCCATTCCTTTCACCTCAACATTAGGTTTATCTGAATTGTACAAAATACATGCTTACCATTATTCTAAAAAGTACGAAAAATAGTTCCATTTAACGGGTTTCCTCAAGAACCGTTTGCCTCTTCGCAGAGAGAACGATAGAATTCCGGGCGGCGATCGCCAAAGAGATGGTTGCGCACGGTAAGCTGTTTGTTATCTGCTTCTGTGGGATCAATTTCAGTAATGTAAAGCACCTCACGCCGGGACGCTGCCCGAAAGATCAGTTTCCCCCGGGGAGCGACCACCTGGCTTTTCCCGGTGAATTTGATGGTGCCATGGGGACGTTTCTCTTCGCCGAAACGATTGGCGGTAATGGCAAACACCTGATTTTCCAGGCAGCGGGTGAGCATTGCCTGCTGGCAATAGCTCAACACCAGATTGGAGGGATGGCAGATAATCTGAGCTCCCAGCAGCGCCAGGGTACGAGCCACTTCCGGGAACGCCCAATCGAAGCAAACCATCATCCCGATGCGCACACCCTCTATTTCCTGCACCGCCAGCGGTGTGTCGCCGGGGGTAAAAATCAACTTTTCCCGGTCGAAAAGGTGAATTTTACGGTAGGTGTGAATCAATCCCTGAGGCCCGATGAGGAGTGCCGAATTGTACACCCGATCTTCCACCCGCTCGGCAAATCCGGTAACCACATGGAGGTTTTTCCGGGCGCACACTTCTGCCAGCTCCCACAGAGTGGGACTATTGGAAAGGGGCTCGGCCAGGGAAAGCGCTTCTTCTTTGTCCGTGAAGTAATATCCCGTAAAAGGCAACTCCGGTAGTACCACCAGATCGGCCTCTGCCCGTGATAGCTTCTCGATGACCTTCCGGCGATTGCGGGCAACCTGACCAAAGATTGGGCGAAACTGGTAAAATCCAACTCTCATGGTTTTCCTCCGTCAGATGGGCTCAAAACACGATTCAACCGCTCGATGGCTAACTTCAGACGCTCCGGGGGTTCTCCTGTGAAACAAATGCGAATGTAATCCTGAAAATCGCTCCCAAAATCCACTCCGGGTGCCACCGAAACACCTGCTTCCATTAGCTCATTGAAGACCTCCCAGTAATCCCTTCCCTGTAAAAATTCTTTAAGGGAGAAGAAAAGAAAATAGGTTCCTTCGGGAATTTGCACCGGAAATCGCAACCCCTCTACAAACATATCCCGCAACTCCCGGTAGTGCCGGTTTAACCAGGGAATCCACTGCTTCCGATTCTGCACCGGTTCCACCATCATGTACTGAGAGACGGTGGAAGGGCTGTACAACTGATGCACCATCACCTTGTTCACTTCCTGCACCACCCGGGGTGCAGCAACCAGGTATCCCAGGCGCAATCCGGCAAACATAAAGGATTTGGAAAAGGTGAAGATGGAGAGAGTCTGCTCTGTTACCTCCGTAAGCGTGGCGATGGGAATATGCTGATGCGGCTCGAAGGAGAGGCCATCGTAAGCTTCGTCGCTGATAATCCACAGATGGTGCTCCCGGGCAAAACGCGCTACCTGCTGCAACTGCTCCCGGGTAAGCACTTTACCACTGGGATTGTTGGGAGTGTTCAGGTAAAGAGCCACGGTGTTGGGGCTCAGGTAACGGGAGAGGTAGCTGTGAATATCCAATTGAGGATTCTGGTACAGCAGGGTGTAGAAGGGTACCTCTCGCACCTGCGCACCGGCAATGGACACCATTCCCCGGAAAAACGGCCAACAGGGAGTAAGCACCAGCACTTCTTCTTCGGGATTTACCAGCGCCTGGACGCTGGCGCTGAGAGCATTGGTGGCACCATTGGTTACCAGAATGTGCTCCAGGGTCACCTCCAGAGCGTTGTCCTCTGCCAACTTCTTCTGCAGTGCCCGCCGAAAGCGCTCCACCCCAAAGGTGTTGCAATACCGATTGGCATAGGGGTATTTCCGGAAAAATTGAGGATCGATCGGTAAGGGATATTTTACCGGCAAATAGGTGTCGCCAATGTGCAGGCGCACCAAATCCGGGCCTTTCGCTTTCATTTTAGCACGGTATTTTTCGAATACCGATCCGGTAACATTTCGAGTCCGCCGGGCAAATTCGGGAAATTTAGGCATTGAGATTCCCTCCACGTGTCGGTTTATGGTTTAAGTGGTTCGATGCCGCAAATATTCCTGTAACAGGAACTCTCGGGCTTTACGAAACGCCCGGGCGCGGTGGCTTATCTGGTTCTTCACCGTCTCGCCCAATTCCGCGTAGGTCTGCTGGTAACCTTCGGGGATGAAAAGGGGATCGTACCCGAAACCACCGCTACCACGTAATTCCGGAATGATGTGCCCCCGAACCACGCCTTCTACGATGTGTTCCCCTTTCGTGCCCACAATTGCCACTACACAGCGGAACTGGGCACCGCGCTCCTCCGGAGGAATCCGGCGAATCTCCTCCATTAACTTCCGGTTATTGGCGGCATAATCGTGCTCCCGACCGGAATAACGGGCGGAATAAACCCCCGGTGCTCCGTTCAACGCATCAACCTCCAGACCGGAATCATCGGCCAGGGTGAGCAATCCGGTCATCTGGTACACGGTGCGTGCTTTAATCAAGGCATTCTCGTGAAAGGTGCTTCCGGTTTCTTCAATTGGTGGAATTTCGGGAAAATCCGCCAGCGAAAGAATTTCCACCGGAAGATCTCTTAAAATTTCACGAATTTCCTTCAACTTGTGTGCATTGGCAGTGGCAACAACGATTTTCATTGGCAACAATGTGTTCTTCATGCTACTTCACTCGTTTAAAATTGGCCGTTTTCTTCTTTTGACTGGTGAGGGGAAAGGGGAAGTGAATTCCTCTCCAGCAAAAGCTCCAGATAGCCTTTCGGTTGCGGAACAAGGTGAAACCGGGTTTCCAACCGCTTCCGAATTT
>JALWDQ010000785.1:0-2652 GCA_027039625.1 Calditrichia bacterium
TGCCCATCTGGCGTGCCACCAGAGCTGCATGGCTGGTCATACCACCGCGCTGGGTGAGAATTCCTTCCGAAGCGTGCATGCCCTTAATATCTTCCGGGCTGGTTTCGATACGCACCAGAATCACCTTTTCTCCCCGGGCAGCCCATTCGGCAGCATCCGGTGCGTTAAACACCACCCGACCGCTGGCAGCACCGGGACCGGCATTCAACCCTTTGGCTAGCAACTTTCCGCTTTTAATCGCTTCGTCCTTCTGCTTCAGGTCAAAAATGGGACGGAGCAACTGGTTTAACTGGTCGGGTTCGACTCGCAATAGGGCTTCCTTTTCGGTAATCAATCCTTCTTCCACCATATCCACAGCAATGCGGAAAGCAGCAAAACCGGTGCGTTTCCCCACGCGGGTTTGCAGCATCCACAACCGCCCGTTCTGGATGGTAAACTCCATATCCTGCATGTCGCGATAGTGCTTTTCCAGCTTCTCGGCAATCTCCACCAGTTGCTTATACACATCCGGCATAATTTCCGCCAAGCGGGAAATCTTCTGGGGTGTGCGGATACCCGCTACCACATCCTCACCCTGGGCATTTACCAGAAACTCTCCGTACAGTTCTTTTTCGCCGGTTGCGGGATTGCGGGTGAACGCCACACCCGTAGCGGAATCCTCTCCCATATTACCGTAAACCATGCTCTGCACATTTACAGCAGTTCCCCAGTGGTCGGGAATGTTGTTGAGCTTACGGTACACCCTGGCGCGCTCGTTATCCCAGGAACGGAACACCGCACCAATGGCTCCCCAGAGCTGGTCCATGGGATCTTCCGGAAAATCTTCCCCGGTACGCTCTTTAATGGCCTGTTTGAATTCCACCACCAGTTCCTTCAATGCTTCCACATCCAGATCTGTATCGTACTGCGCTCCTTTTTCCTCTTTTTTCTTTTCCAGAATTTCTTCGAAGGGATCGATGTCATCCTTGCTTTCCGGCTTCATTCCCAGCACCACATCTCCGTACATGGCTACAAACCGGCGATAGCTGTCATACGCGAAACGGGGATTGTTGGTCTTCTTTATCAATCCCTGAACAGTCTCGTCATTCAAACCCAGATTGAGTACCGTATCCATCATTCCGGGCATGGAAACCCGAGCTCCGGAACGTACAGACACCAGCAATGGATTTTCGGGGTCCCCAAATTTGGCCTGCATGACCTCTTCTACTTTATGAAGTGCTTCCATTACCTGATCTTCCAGTCCTTCGGGATACTGGTACCCGTTCTGGTAATAATAGGTACACACTTCTGTAGAGATGGTAAATCCGGCTGGTACCGGTACACCCAGATTGGTCATTTCGGCAAGATTCGCACCTTTACCACCAAGGAGGTCCTTCATATCCTTGGTACCTTCCGCTTTTCCGGCTCCAAAAAAATACACATACTTCTTCGCCATCTACACATCCTCCTTATGATTTAAACAGCCTCAGTTCACAATAATTTTATTCCCATATATTTTTCAACTTTTTTTTAATAAAAATTTAGCTGGTAAATTTAATATTCACTTTTGGGAATTGCAAAAGAATAAAAATTTCTTTTGAAGGAAAATTTTACCACCCGGAGAAAAACATGGAACAGTAAGGGAATCGTGGTACGGCGGCATTCCGATTTCACACATTCCACCTTTATTTGGTTAAAGATGTTACCTGAAATGAAGCAGTAAACCTTATTGATTAGTAGAATCGGATACAATGGGGCTCAGGGACGGGCATAGCAATAGAGGCAGCGGTATTTGCAGGGAGTTTTCACGTAATCTCCGATATCTACCGAAGCGGTACAACCGCAATCCGATCGGGTTGGTGCGTGTCGCTCGCTCACCCGGTAAGTACCGTAGCGATTCAGTAAGCGTCCGTTAATGCAACTGGCGGGCTTCAAACCTTCCACTTTAAGCAGCGCGCGATTGGAGCAACTGTACAACTGAATCCCGAAAATAGAAGCAACATCCACCATTTCAGTAAGAATTTCCATTTTCTGTTCCAGCGCCGGATCCACAAATTCAAAATTGGGGATAGTCCGGGCGCGCCGTAGCATTTTGGGGTAAATATGGGCAATGCTAATGTAACAGCGATTGAGTCCCAACGAGCTGGCAATCCGTAAATAATCCCGAAAAATGCTAATACGGTGGTTGGTCTGCATCTCGCCGTTTTTGCGATAGAATACCAGGGGATCGTAGCGCCAGACGATGAGTTCCGGACCGTACAACTGCACCAGTTTCTCCAGTTGCTTAAATGCCATGGAAGGGGGCAGCATCTGGGGCTCCAGCAAAGCATCGGGGGGATTGATGGTAAAATGGAAATACAAATGGTACAGGCTAAAGAAAGAATGGTGTTTGAGGAAAGGTCCGAAATTGCGGGACCAGAAGACAATCCAGCCCACATCTTTGGGGGAGAGGGAAACACGCTTCACCTGTTTTCGATTTAGAGGATTGGGGACATCCACATAGCCCTGCTGAATTTTTTCCATGAACCAGGGCAGGTAAAAGGCGGGAATGTCTGTTCGTCTGCTGGCCGAAATTACCGTATGCATTTTTTCACAACAGTTTGTCCAGAAGAAATGTAAATCGGGGAGATTTCAGAATCCAGCGAAATGTTAAGATGGTATAATGGGGAAAGG
>JALWDQ010000786.1:0-8216 GCA_027039625.1 Calditrichia bacterium
TCTTTTTTATCATATTCATGAAAACGACACCGTGCACCTGGAAAAAATTGTGGTAGCTTCCCACTACCGGCGCAAACGGGTGAGCGAGGGGTTACTGAATGAATTTTTCAACCGAATGCGCAGCCTAGGTTACAAGCGAGTGCGCACCGGCTTCTTCCGACCCGAATTTTTCTATCGGTTCGGATTCCGCATCGAAAAAGGATATCCGGGACTGGTAAAAATGCTGGTGGAAGAAGAAAAATAGGCGGGATTTGAAAAAGAAAAAATAACGGTGGGTGTAAAAAAGGTTAGAAAAAATAATTCAACCAGATATCAGATTAAGTCATTGTAAACCATTGATTACAACCTGTTATTCTGAGCCCGGCGCCAGCCGGGCGAAGAATCTCCGGCGGTAGCAGAACAAGAATCGCATTGGAGACATTTTTTTTAACTTCGGGGATTCCAGTAATTGGTTTTCTTACTCTCAATCAATTTTCGCACAAAAGGTACAATCCAGTTTTTCATAATTTTTAACGAAATAAAACTGTCCATGAAAAAACTCAATTGGAAAACATTGTTTAACTGCACACACAAGGAACAGCTCTTTTAGAAGGTAAAGTCTCTTTCAAAAAACTCCCTTACGGGGGTCGATATTACATGCTCACATTTTCTCAACTTCTCTTCTTTAGGTGATTTTTCAAAGATTCCCATCAAAGAGAATGGAGGAAGCTCTATGAATCAGGAAATTGCAGAACGGGAGGTTCTACCCGGCAAAAAAATGGTGCTAGTCCAGGGCGACATCACCGAGGAACAGGTGGATGCCATTGTGAACGCAGCAAATTCTTACCTGAAACATGGAGGCGGAGTGGCAGGGGCAATTGTGCGCAAGGGAGGAAGGGAGATTCAGGAAGAAAGTGATCGGATTGGTTTTGTACCGGTGGGTCAGGCAGCGCTAACCGGTGCGGGACGTTTACCGGCGCGCTATGTGATTCACGCTGTGGGACCCCGCTGGGGCGAAGGAGACGAAGACAACAAACTGCGCAACGCGGTACTCAACAGCCTGAAGCTGGCAGAAAAAGAGGGATTCCGGCACATCAGTTTGCCTGCCATCAGTGCAGGGATTTTCGGTTTTCCCAAGGACCGCTGTGCCCGGATTATCTTACAGACGATTAAAGAATATTTGCAGCAGCATCCCGAAGGAAGTTTAGAACAAGTGCGGATTTGCCTGTACGACCAACCCACGCTTCAAGCGTTTCGAGCGGCCTGGGAAAATTTAGATTAACACACATGCGAGGCTGGACTTCCATAAAAAAGCTCCTCACGAGAACAATCCCTTCTGAGGAGCTTTCGCATTCTTTTTCTCCGACTCTTTCCTACTCTGGCTTTTTTTCATCCCCGGACGGTATTCTGGAAATTTCTTTTTAAGAAACGACTATTTTCCACCCGGGGAAATTCTAAAGAGTCCACACTACGGGAAAATGAAAGATACCTTTTAAACCACATCAGTAATATTCATTACATCCTGAGCCGTGCGTAACACCACCAGGAACCATTTCAACCACATGCGGTCGGAATCAGGATAGTTCAAAAGCTTCCGATCGAATCCGTTGCCCTCCAGATAACTGTGTAGGGCAGAGCGGTTTATTTTCTCCATCAACACAAAATCCCGGGAGAGGGCACGCTGAACCTGCCCTCCTAACAAGCCATTGGGTGCCAGCCAGTGCTGAATGGGAATGGGAAATCCCATTTTGCGCCGATAGGTGAAGCGAGGCCCAAAAATTTCGCTGGCAAGTTGTTTCAGGATTTTCTTGTTTTCCATCAGATCGAAAAGGTATTCCTGTTTAAGCTGGAGCACCCATTCCACCAGTTGCCGATCCAGAAAAGGCAAGCGGGATTCGATGGCAGCTCCCATACTGGCTCTATCCTGGCGATCCAGCAAAGAGAAAAGGTAGGTTTTATGATCCATCACCAGAAGCTGCCGATAAAACGGGAGCGCCTGTAACCGTTCATCATTAACCACCTCCAGAGGCTGAATTCCGGGATCACCAAATATTTGATGGAAGGTATCCGGAGCAATGTAGCAGTTCAAATCCGTAAGAATTTGTCGGGGGCGACCTCCGTACCGCCAGCGTAAATAGCGACTGCGCCAGTAACTGCGCCAGAAGCGTCCCAACCATCCCCGGAGTAACCCTTCCGGGAAAAAACCCCGGGAAGACGATTGCGCCAACTTTAACATGCTCCGGAATTTTGTGTAACCACCAAACAGTTCGTCTGCACCTTCCCCGGTTAGCGCAACGGTGATAAAACGTTTGGAATGCTTGCTGAGCAAATAAATCGCCACAGCGTTAGGATAATCCAGCATTCCGTCGAACAAATAGACTGTGTGCTGAAAATTCTCCTGATAATCTGCCTGGGAAATGTTGATCTGGTGATGCTGAAAACCCAGTTTCTGCGCCACATAGCGGGCGTAAGGTTCTTCAGAGAATTCTTGCAGGTTTGGATCATTAAATCCTACACTAAATGTGTGCATCGCTCCCTGATGATGCTGTTTCACAAAATATGCCACCAGAGAAGAATCCACGCCGCCGCTTAGCTGTAACCCCACCGGCACATCGGACATAAGGCGCTTTTGCACTGCCACATCCAGATATTGACGCAATTCCTCCTGAGAAGCGGGATTTTCAGCTCCGGGAGAAATGGCGTCCAGGATATCGTAATAGGAGTGTAAAGACCAGTTTCCATTTTCCATCTGCAAAAAGTGTCCCGGCAACAGTTTGTGAACATTATGGTAAATGGTGTCTGGAGTTAGGTTTCCGCGAAAATAAATCCAGTTTTTCACCCCTTCCCAGTTAAACCGTCGCAATTCCGGTTGAAAGCGAAAAAGTGCTTTTATTTCCGAAGCAAAAATCAAGCGGTTACCGAGAAACGTGTAAAAAAGCGGTTTTTTCCCGAAGCGGTCGCGCACCAGATACAATCGCCGGTTCCGGGAATCGTACAGCACAAACGCGTACATTCCATCCAGCCGCTCCAGCAATTTTTCCATGCCCCAGGCGCTGTAACCATGCAGTACCACCTCGGAATCCGATTGGCTGAAAAATGGAGTCTCCCGCTCCAGCTCCCGGCGCAATTCCCGGTAGTTGTAGATTTCTCCGTTTACTGCGATGACAACACCGTTACGTTCATCCACCATGGGCTGGCGGGCGTTCTCACTCAAATCAATAATGCTCAAACGACGGTGACCCAGATACACTTGGTCGTCGTACCATTCCCCCCACTGGTCTGGCCCGCGATGTTCCAGGCTGTGCAAGGCCTCCCGCGCGTGGGTAATCTCACTTTTACGAAAACCTACCACTCCAAAAATTCCACACATATCTTCCCTTTATTTGTTCTGTTCCTTCCCTGGTTGGGAATATCCTTTTTTACGGATGTTTAAATGTGTCTTTATTTCAGGAACGTTGATGATACCCTAAAAAAATTTGTTTATTCCGTTTCGAGACAGCAATGTTCCGGAAGCATCAGGGATATTCGAATGCGCCCAGATCCGGTGCCTTGCCATTATAGGGTAATCCCACATCCACCCCAGCATCGATACAGGGAGAATCCGAGCGAAGCCGAAAATTAGCGTTGGCGACATCCACAAATCCGGGATCTTTACTAAAGGAATGTTCACCTTGAGAGAGAAGACGGAACCAGTTGCCATTAACACCAATATCAGAATACCCCAGGGCAATTTCGTTTTCACCCATATTCCAGAGGCAGAATTCGCCGTAACCGGAGTAATTCCCCGTCCAGCAGTTGTAATCAAAAGTGACATTGGAGATCGGTCCCACAGTAATAATTCCCCGATTTTGCGCCCCATATCCGATGCAATTCCGTACTTGCACATCTGAGACGGGACGGTTGGGATTATCTGATCCGTCGATCCAGAAATAATGTTCGCTTCCCACCATGGTACAATTAAACACCTCCACCCGGGAGGCTCCTTCGTAGATGTTAAAATCATTCCCAGCATTGCGGTAGCTTACACAGCGTACGTAACGCACCTGGGAGGCGTAGGAATTCAACCCAAAGCCATCTTCCCCGTTCTCCAGCGAATAGCAGGATTCGAAACGGATGTTTTCGGTCCCCTCATTTTCTCCACCGGTGTCGAATCCGTCCCGGGCGTTGGAGCGAGCAATGCAATCTTTCACCAAATAGTTTGCTCCTTCCAGAAAGACAAATCCTTGAGCCAGACCACCACCCCCTCCCCCGTTATGGTCGGCAATACATCCCTGTACCACCACATCCTGGTTCCGATAGAAATAAAATCCCGCATATCCTTCTCCCGCAAACGACGCCTGACAATTTTCCAGTTTGATATCGCTGCTAAACTCCACCGCAAACCCCGAAAGAACGGTATTCAGGGTACGGCAATTTCGCAAAACCACATGCCGGCTGGCTGCTTTTCCCCCCTTAACCCAGATGCCCCGCTGCCGACTGTTACGCACCAGAAATCCATCCACCACAATCCAGTGCCGGCAAATGATGTTGATTAATCCTTCCCAATTAGCTGGATTTAAATTTCCTCCTTCAACCACCGCCCCTTCGGGAGTTACACTTTTGAGAACAATGGGAGCCTCCGGTTTACCGCTGCGGGGAAACGAAATGATTTCCTCATATATTCCATCTTCCACCCAAACCGTATCGCCGGGCAGAGCCTTTTGTAACGCGTGCCCAATGGTACGGAAAGGCGCCTGGGCATTTCCGGGATTGGCATCATCTCCGCGGGGAGAGACGTAATAATACTTCTCCGGAAGTAAGGATGCTTTATTCGTCTGGCATCCCACCAGCAAAAGCCCCAGCATCCCCACCATTCCCCATCGAACAATGAAATGAATGGTTCTCATATTATTCTCCTCCTTCATTCATCGACCGACTTCATCCCACCCCATTACCTTCCGATACACATTTTCGATACGACGCATCCGCGTGGTAAAGTCGTGATGTTCCTTCACAAAACGGCGTGCCCGGCGGATTAGCTTTTTCCGCAATAATCCATCCTTCCCCACCCGCAGCAGCGCCTCCCGGATGGCTTCAGGTTGCCCGGTGGGGATGATTAAGCCTGTTTCCTCATTCCGTACCAGCCAGCCAACTCCTCCCACATCTGTGGCAATCACCAGTGTTTCCAAAGACATGGCTTCCAGAATCGTGTTGGGAAGTCCCTCTTTTAAAGAAGGATTTACAAACGCATCCACCCGGTTAAAAAACCAGCGGGGATCCACATGTCCTAAAAATTTCACCCTGGTCGTCAAATTTAAGGAGTGCACCAGCGCTTCCAGTTCCGGGCGGGTGGGTCCTTCGCCCGCGATCAGAAGTTGGTTAAAAGGAGATGGCGAAGGAAGTTGGGCAAATGCACGAATCAAATCCTCCACCCGTTTCTCCCGGCTCAAGCGCCCAATGTAACCAACGGTAAAGGGAGCGGAATCCCGTACCGGTTGTTGCCGCACAAACTGGCGGGTATCAATCGCATTCCAGATAAGCTCCATTTTGGTGGCGGGTACCCGAATGCGGCGTAGCGCTTGAATAATATCGGGACTAACCGCTATGATGTAATCGAAGAAATACAGGGGTAATTTACCGAGCTGATAATACAGGCGTTCCCGCAGAGTTTGCATCACCGTCCAGCCGTGCACGGTGGTTACCAGCTTCAATCCCGGAATCCCACGGCGAATTAACCAACCCCACCAATCGGATTTGTACCCGTGTGTGTGCAGAATATCCACCTTCCATTCCCGTACCAGCCGTGCCACCTGCGCCAGCGCCGAGCGATCCAGCTGGCTTCCCTCTTCCACCACAAAAAAATGCTCCAGACCCAACTCCTGCGCTTTACGAGCAATGGCAAACTCCGGATCGCCTTTTTTCTTCAGGTAAACCACCGCCATCTCAAACTGGCGTCTGTCAACGTACAAAGGGGAATTCAGGATTGTTTTTTCCGGCCCGCCTCCCTGTCCGGTAGCAGAACGAAGGTGCATGACTCGTATTTTTCGGTGAATCTGGTTTGTAAGGGGAGCTTCCTTCATGAGCTGGATTCCTTTGTTTCCACCGCCTGGCGAATTACATCCGCTACCCGGCGGGACAGGCTAATGATGTTGAATTTCTCCCATTCCGCTTCATCAGGAGTAACAGCCAAATGTCCCTGCTTTTGCTTCTCGTAATACGCCTTTCGCAAAAAATCTTTTATTGCCTGGGGATGCTGCAACGAGATCGTTTGTCCCAGTCGGGTAGTGCGTAAGATTCTGGCCAATTCTCCTTCTTCCGGAGCAATTGCCAGCACGGGACGGCGCATCAGCAAATAGCTGTACGTTTTGAGGGGAACGATAGCCGAACTGTAAGCCGTCTCGTACAAGAGCACCAATAACAGATCGCTTCGGGAAAAAAGAAAAGGAACTGCCCGGAAGTTGGGCATTTGCGGGTGATATTCCACAAATGCTGTAAATCCCATTTCTTTCATTTTACGCCAGGTGTGTGGAGAAATGTATCCCACCACCAGCAGGCGCAGAGCAAGTCCCTCTTCCCGCAACTGCCGGAGCATCTGCAGGAGTTCCCAGGCCGGGAAGCCTTCTTTATCCAGATATCCCAGATACCCTAACACCAGCTCCCGGGAATTTTGCGCAGGATCCGGAGTCTCGGGTAAATCGGCGGGATCGTACCCATTGGTAACTACCGTTATTTTCTTTTCGGGCAGTGAAAATTGCCGGAGGTACAATTGTTTGTTCCGAAGTGTATTGGCAATGATGGTTGCACTTTCTTCAAAAAAATGACGCTCCAGTGCTTTTGCCAGCTTTCGGTGAAACGGGGTTGCCGGACGGAATGTAATTTCTTTCTGCGTCCACAAATCGCGATAATCACCAATCCAGGGCAGGCCGGTGAGACGATGCAGCAACCATCCTACCAGTTGCATACTTTCCGGGGGAGAAGTGGTAAAAATAGCCTGAATTCCCTCCTGGCGAATCAGTTTCCTCCCAAGATTGGTCATGGAAACAATGAGATGGCTATAAAAATCAGGAAACAGAAAAAACCGCTGAAGCCAGTTTCCCAACTCCGGAGAATGGAATATGCGCCCCAGGAATCGGAAGGGATCCCGGTGTAAACTCCGCACGCGATAGATTTTTAAATCAGGCGGGAACTCCTCTTCTAACACTTCCCTGGCTACATCATCCATACGGGAGGAAGTGAGCACCACAGGCTGAATTCCGTAGCGGGGCAAATACTTGACCAGCTTCTCCGGTCGTCTTCCACCTGACTCCGGGAATTGGTGGGTAATAAATAAAATGCGAATGGGATTGGTCATAAAAAATTTTTAAAAATGAGGGGAGAATTACAAATAGCCGTTAAAATAAACATTCACTTAAAATCGCATTTTCCAGGAGGGCATTGCAAATTTACACCATACGATCTGGTATTTTTTCTGCTTAACCAGGTTCGCTCTTCCATTAACCTGTTTTTAATTCAATTTTTCCATGAATTCGTTAAGAGACCTTGCCATTTTGGCGGTTTCCAGCAGGGTTTCCAGTTTTTCTACTGATTCTATGTGCTGCACCGTTTCCCGAATTTCTTCACCAACCTGCTGAAATTTCAGCTCCAGCACATCCAGAATCACCTTCCGCAGCACTTTTTGCTTACCTCTCAATTCCCCTTGTTGAATGCCCTCTTTTATCCCTTTCTCATACCCCTTTTTTTCTACTATCGATATAATAGACACCCCTTTGTCCTCCTCTATTTTGTACATCTCATCGATTAACTGGTTGTCCATTTCTTCCGGTAATTTCATAATCCATTCTATAAACTGAAACAGCGCCGCAATGGTTTCCCGCTTCATTCCCAGATCATACAGGCGAATGAGAAACTCCTTCTTCCAGCGATAACGATTCTCATATGCTCCTTCCGTCTCCAGCGTGCGTAAATAGGCCAGCACACCCAGCGCAAACACGTTCTCCTTAACCTTCTTCTCCACCTCTTCCGGAATATAATCAATGATTTTTACCAGCGGAAATTCAAATGTGACCAAACATCCACAGCACTCACTCACATACCGATTGGGACGATAAGTAGGGCTCCGATCCGTTAATACTGCCAGACTAACCACATTTTGACGATACACATCGTAAATGCGATTGCGGTAAATAAACATCCGCTCCGCAAAGTCCTTCTCCCTTCCGCCCTGCACCTCAATGTGGATCAATATCCACTTCTTCTTC
>JALWDQ010000787.1:0-2645 GCA_027039625.1 Calditrichia bacterium
TATCATATAAATATTTTACATTTTTCATTTTTTATTTTTTATTTTTCATTTAAAAAAACCCTGGGCTATCCCTGTGTGAGTGCTTCGCACTCCTAATGCATTAATTTTCATCTTCTCCCTTTTTGCATCTTTATCGGTTTTTGATCCTGCCAGAAAATTGTTATGTTCCATAGCACCGTATTTTGTCAATATACACAAACCCATCTAATTCAAAATTCTTAATTCAAAATTCAAAATTGTTTCTGTGTCTCCATTTCAGGGCTCCATTTTTGGAGTGGTCTCTATTCCTCAAATTTCAAATCTCAAAATAATATTGTAGGTGCTTTTTTCAACCTAATTATTCGATATTTTTCATTCGTGGCAATTCGTGTGATTCGTGGTTAAAATCTTTCCTGAAGGCCATGGGCTAACATCTTTCGGCTACTTCGTGGCCTCGTATTGTGTCTACCAAGAGTTTTCTAACCCAGATATTCTGTTCTAACTTACCAGAATACCTGGTAAAAACCCCATTTTTATTTATCGGTACAAATTTCCATTTTATATTTAAAATAACATTCCAGAAAATTACCGCTCGATAAGAAGCTCTCCGGTATTTCCAGACAATCGAAAAGGCAAATGCACCTGATGCAGATAGGGCACTTCGGAGGAAATATCCGCTTCTCCGGTTAAACGATATTCCATGGATTGATGTCCGCGTAAAAAAGAGAGTACGGCGCTTCCCAGTTCCCGAAAATCCAGATGAAGCGGGAGTGCCACCTGCTGTCGATGATGGCGGGAGACCGAAAGAGTGTCTCTTAGTTCTCCGGAAACCGGTGTCAGGTTATTCAACTGAAAGCCATACCTGAGGTGCTGAATAGCAAATGCAAAGGGATTGGGGTTGTGTAGTTCCAGCAGAAGCTGCACGTCAGCACCGCTAAAATTCCAGCGAACAATGCGGATTCCCCGAAATTGGACGTGCGGCGGTTGGAGCAAAAGAAAAGCTCCCTCCTGTCGAAAGGGAACTTTAATTTGCCCCATCACCGGTAAGTTTACGTAAAATGTGGTCTGCAACTGATAATGAACACTATCTTTTCCCTTCAACGAATCCCACATCTGGTACACCTCCGGGAGCGCAATATCGATGGGAATGGCGACAGAAGAAGTACCACTGGCGGAAATATCGATGCGCCGGTTGTTCTCGCCTTTCAAAAAAGAATGTCCTTCAACTTTCAGGTTGTACTGGAGCTTTTCGATGTGAATCCCAAAAGTGTTGGGATTTTTTACCTGAAAAAGAAAATTTAGATTCAGGTGAGAGAAGGAAGTGGCATTTAACTGGACATCCTGCAGATTTACCTGCGGCTCCTGTACCACCGACTTGCGCAGTTTTGTACAGGAAACGAGGACAATAGTTAGCAGGGTTGTGAAGAGAATAAATCGGTACATAAAGGATTTCCCTTTTAATCGTTATGTAACTGCGATTTCCCCCAGCAAATATTGTGCAATAATTTTTTTCTGAAATGGAACAGATGGGGAAATCTGGTAAAATAACGGATCGTTTGTTTGTTGCGTGTTTTTTAGGGTGCCGCTGTTATGTGCCGAAGCAGCGGTCGCCCGCGTCCCCCAGACCCGGCAAAATATAGCCCTTTTCGTTCAGTTCCCGATCCAGTACGGCGGTGTACACCTTCACGTCGGGATGATGCTGGTACATCAAGCGTACCCCTTCCGGAGCGGCGATAAGCGCCATCATGGTCAAGCGCTTCGCACCGTAGCGATACAGAGTATCCGCTGCGGCCACTGCACTTCCGCCGGTTGCCAGCATGGGATCTACCAGAATCACCTCCATCGTTTCCAACCCTTTGGGCAAATTGATGTAGTAATCCACCGGCTGCAGGGTTTTCTCATCCCGATACAGTCCCAGCATCCCAACCCGCGCCTCGGGAATAATGGAAATAACCCCTTCAATCATTCCCAGACCGGCTCGCAAAATAGGCACGATGGTGATTTCCCGTTTCAACACTTGCCCCACCGTTTCTTCCAGGGGCGTAACCACTTTCTGTTCCACCGTCTCGAAATGGCGGCACACTTCGTAGGTCATCAGGGCGGCAATCTCCTTTAACAATCGCCGGAAGATGTGCGGCGGCGTATCCCGATGGCGCATTTTGGTGATTTTGTCTTTCAGTAAAGGATGATCGAACACAACCAAATTGGGAAATTCATTCATGGTGTTCCTCGAATTTACTGGCAATGATATCGTGAATTTCCTGTACGACGCGATGACGATCGGACAGGGAAAGATGTTCGGTGGGGTAAGGTGGATGAATAATCACCCGCACTCGTCCCGAACGCAGTTTAAGCGTTTTTTTAGGAAGAATGTGAAATGTGCCAATTACCGTCACGGGGAGAAGAGCAATTTTGGAATCAATGGCTAAAATAATCGGCCCCTTTTTAAAAGGATGAATTTTCCCGTCGGGGCTTCGTGTACCTTCCGGGAAGGCAAGAATGGACAGGTGATGTTCCCGGATGATTTCTGCTGCGCGGTTCAGGGTAGCGATGGCTTGCTTGCGGTTCGAGCGGTCTATTTCCAGAATACCGATAGCACGCATTCCCCAGCCAAACACCGGAATTTTAAACAGCTCCTTTTTGGAGATTATGCGGATGGGAAGAGG